>JAEZSL010000301.1 GCA_023443925.1 Bacillota bacterium
TATAAAGTTTATATGAGCAGAACAAATCATTTTGTACATTTACTGTTTTACACAGGAAGGCATGAACAGATAAAGTTGCGGCTGCGGTTTTCTGCCTTTCTCCTGCAGCATTAATTTTGGGTACTGCTATCAATTTTACATAATCAAAAGCATCCCATTCTGTTATGATAAAGCTGACTTCCCTATAAATACCTCCATCATCTGCCCAGTCAAACCGGTTATTTAGAGGTAATGCCTCCGGGCTATAATGATTTTGCACACAGACAGTTAAGATATTTTCCTGGTTTATAAGGATGGTATGATTGGTATCCATCACAAAAGTTGTAAAACCGGAGTTATAATGCCTGCCTATGAGATTTCCGTTGACCCATATATCCGCATCCCGGTATACACCGTTAAATTGAATCCGGATTCTCTTGTTTTCCCAATCAGCTTCCGGAGTAAAATGATACTCATACCATGCCATGCCGCGATAATCCTGAGTCTCAGATTCTATGTTAAAGGTATGTGGAATTGTAACCTCCCGGTAAACGGGTAAACCGGTTACCTGCCATTGCTCACTTAAACCTGCCTGCTCCTTATCAATTGTAAAACGCCATGAATCATTTAACGGTTTCACGATTCTGCTCATTCATCAAAATCCCCTTTCATTTTAATATGTAAATATATTAAAACGTATTTTGCCTTGTGTCATTACTTATGTTTGCGAAAGAATATTCTGAGCTTGCGAATGTAGTTTCTATAAATTGAATTATTTACGGAACGACTATACAATTATTATAAAAAGGAATAATTAAAAAGGAGTTATGATTATAAATTACCTCAGTGTTGTGATTATAAATTACCTCAGTGTTGTGATTATTAAATTGCCTCAGGGTATTATTGACAATATGGGGCATGTGTCGTATAATTTTTTGAAATATCAATAGCTGCGTTCCCAAAATCGCAACGTGGTATTCCGCAAAGCGGGGCGTTCAGAACGGTGCGATGAGTTTTCAGACACACCCTGGATATATCAATATAAATTAAACAAACAGATGCACCGTATGGTGTGATGAGATATAATAAGACTAATTATTTAGCAAAACAAGAAAAGAGAATGTGGGAGGCGGGAAAGTGAAACAAATGGTAGGTCATGTACTTCCAATATCCCAGGTTTATTTTGCAACACCAAGTAATCTTGCCCGTAAATTGTTTTTTTATATAACCTGCGCCGGTCATTTTTATTATGAAGAAGGTTATAAATTGGTTCGGAATCAATATAACAGCTATTTAATTATGTATATATTAAATGGCAGTGCGAAAGTAAATTATCATAATAAAGTATATTCTGCTGCGAAAGGTGATACGGTATTTTTAAACTGTTATAAGCCCCATGGATATGTATCAGGCAGTAATCTGGAAACACTGTGGGTTCATTTTGACGGCTTACAGGCTGCGGAGTATTATAATGAGATTAATAAGCTGCACGATGATTGTATTATCCAGCTAAAGAACCCTTATCCGGTCATTAACGGGATTAACAAAATAATTCATATGCACAGTGAGGGCGGTAACATAGAGGAAGCTGTGCAATCAGCATACCTGTCTAAAATTCTGGCAGCGCTTTTCTCAAATCCCCAGCTGGATACGGATGAGAAGAGTACACTGATCGAAGATACCATTTCTTATATCGAAGCTCATATTTCAGAAGAATTATGTATTAATGATCTTGCCAAACACGTTGCTGTAAGCAAATTTCATTTCTCCAGAGTCTTTAAAAAGGAAACCGGATATACGGTCCAGGAGTACATCACAAAGGCAAGGATTACGAATGCCAAGGTATTGCTAAAAAGTACAGGTTTAAGTCTGAAAGAAATAGCATTCCGATGTGGTTTTTCCAATGCTTCCAGCTTTTCCAATGCATTTAAAAGAAACGCCGCCATGACACCGGGGAAATTCCGCAAAACTATAATATAAACAGCAGGTGTATCACCGAAGTATAATCTTTAGTTGATTCTGCAAATAAGGACGTTATTTTAAAAAAATAGCGTCCTTATTTTTTATTTTAATTAAGGTATAATAATGGTACCGGATAAATAGTGCATAAAATATTAAAAGGAAGTGAGGATAATATATGCAAAAATACTATTTAGCAGTCGATATTGGTGCATCCAGCGGCAGACATATTTTAGGCAGCCTGGTAGACGGTAAAATTACTTTGGAAGAAATCTACCGCTTTGACAACGGTCTTGTAAAAAAAGACGGTTATTTATGCTGGGATTTGGACCGGCTTATTACGGAAATCAAAAACGGTCTTAAAAAATGCAGTGAAATAGGTAAAGTTCCTGTCAGTATGGGAATTGATACCTGGGCAGTGGATTTTGTTTTATTGGATGCAAAGGATCAAGTCCTTGGCGATACCGTAGGATACCGTGACCACAGGACTTTTGGTATGGATACAAAAGTATATGTAAAAATTACGGAAAAAGAATTATACAATAAGACCGGAATACAAAAACAGATTTTTAATACCATCTATCAATTGATGGCTGTTAAAACACGAAACCCGGAGCATATGGATAACGCCCGAAGCTTTTTGATGATTCCGGACTATTTTAACTTTTTACTTACCGGCAATAAGCGGTCGGAATACACCAACGCAACCACGACCCAGTTAGTAAGTCCAGTAACGAAGGAATGGGACCTGGAGATAATTGATAAATTAGGTTATAACCAGCAGATGTTTCATGAAATATCCCTTCCGGGAACGGTAGTCGGAAATTTTTCTGATCAAATACGGGAGGAAGTGGGTTTTGACTGCGAAGTAATCCTGCCGGCTACCCATGATACCGGTTCTGCCGTTTTATCCGTTCCTGCCAATGACGATGATTACCTGTATATCAGCTCAGGAACCTGGTCTCTTATGGGAATTGAAAGAAAAGAAGCGGATTGCAGTAAGGCGAGCAAAGCTGCGAATTTCACCAATGAAGGCGGGTATGACTATCGGTTCCGTTATCTTAAGAATATCATGGGCTTATGGATGATACAGTCCGTACGGCATGAATTAGAGGATGCATATACTTTTGCGGAACTTTGTGAACTGGCGAAGGAAGCGGATGATTTTACTTCCAGGGTGGATGTCAATGCGGAGTGTTTTTTATCACCGGATAACATGACGGAAGCAATCAGAAAGTATTGCCGGGATTCCAACCAGAAAGAACCGGATACTACAGGGGAACTTGCTGCCTGCATATATCACAGTCTGGCTTCCGGTTATGCGGATACGGTAAAGGAAATCGAAACGATTACCGGAAGGGCATATTCCAGAATCCATATCGTAGGAGGAGGCTCTAATGCGGATTATCTGAATGAATTAACGGCGGAATATACCAAAAAGGATGTCTATGCCGGCCCTACCGAGGCAACAGCCATAGGCAATATCCTGGCACAGTTGTTAAAAGCCGGGGAATTTACAAGCATTGAGGAGGGCAGGACCGGTGTATTTAAATCCTTCCCCATTAAGAAGTTTGGTAAAAAAATATAGGAACTTAAAAATATAACAACTTAAAAACATAAGAACTTAAAAATATAAGAACTTAAAAAAATACAGGAACTTAAAAATATAAGAACTTAAATAATATAAGAACTTAAGTAATATAGGAACTTAAAACATATAGGAACCCCAAATATCTGCCTGTACGGCAGTAGGTTTAGAAAAGGAGAAGTGAATATGAATACAAAACAAAGATATGAATCAGCCAGAGAAATTTATACCAATATGGGTGTAGACACGGAGAAAGCCATAGAACGTTTAAAAGCAGTGGCGGTATCCATGCATTGCTGGCAGGGTGATGATGTAGCAGGCTTTGAAGGAGAAGGCCAGTTATCCGGCGGCATTCAGGCAACCGGCAATTATCCTGGTAAAGCCAGAAATCCGGAAGAATTAATGGCAGACATTGATAAAGCCTTAAGCCTTATCCCGGGAACCCACAGAATAAACCTGCATGCCAACTATGCCATTTTTGCACCTGGCGAAACTGCTGACAGGGATAAGCTGGAACCAAAACATTTTGAAAAATGGGTGGAATTTGCCAAAGAAAGAGGTCTTGGAATCGACTTTAACCCTACTTATTTCTCACATCCAAAGGCTGACGGATTAACTCTGTCCAGCGAAGACGAAGCCATAAGAAAGTTCTGGATTGATCACGGAAAAGCCTGCCTTCGTATATCTGAATATTTTGCAAGAGAATTAAAAAAACCCTGCTTAATGAACATATGGATTCCCGATGGTTTTAAAGATATTCCGGCCGACCGTTTAAGCCCCAGAGCCAGGTTAAAGGACTCTCTGGACCAGATACTGTCCATCGGATATGACAAAGCTCTGGTGAATGTTGCGGTAGAGTCAAAAGTATTTGGTATCGGACTGGAAGCCTGCACAGTTGGTTCCCACGAGTTTTATATGAATTATGCAGCCAAAAACAACATTCTTTGTTTACTGGATAACGGTCATTATCATCCTACGGAAGTGGTTTCCGATAAAATACCTTCCATGCTCCTTTTCTCCGATAAACTGGCCCTTCATGTAACAAGACCGATCCGTTGGGATAGTGACCATGTGGTTTTATTTGATGATGAATTAAAGGAAATTGCGAAAGAAATCGTTAGATGTGATGCGCTTGACCGGGTATTGATTGGTCTGGATTACTTTGATGCAAGTATTAACCGTGTTTCTGCCTGGGTTGTGGGTATGAGAAATATGCAAAAGGCACTTTTATTTGCCATGCTCCAGCCAAATGCTAAACTGAAAGAATTACAGGACGGCAGAAACTTTACGGAGCTTATGATGCTGCAGGAGGAATTAAAACTTTATCCTTTTGCCGATGTATGGAACTATTACTGTGAATTAAACCAGGTACCGGTAAGAGAAGAATGGTTTGAAGAAATTAAGAAGTATGAAAGCGAAGTACTGGCTAAGAGGGTATAATCAAGTAATATCGGGATTTATCATTCATTCATAAATACACAAAATTACTATTAAAATACACAGACTATAAATGAACTGACCCCCCACGAGTTAGATGATATAATCCTCCCAAAATCTAACTTATGAGAGGTCAGCTTTTTATGTCAGTGTTTTTTTTGTAACTTTATATGTAAAATTGTGCTATATTTCTGTATATGTTATAATTGGTTATGAAATCTCAAGGGATTTATTAGAACTACCCAAATAGAACATCTAAGGTTTAAGCTTAAAATAAATATATTGAATAAGTAAAAGGCGGGTATAAGTAAAAATGAATACGGAAGTGTTTGAGTTTTCTGATGAACAATTATCATGTATTAGAAATAGATGGAACGAGAATTACGTGGAACGATTAATATATGCACTTAGAGAGTGTAGCAAGAAGTGGGAACTTATAGATATTCAACTAATGCCATTTTATTCCCAGAATTGCATTTTTACCTGTTTCTCTAAAAAGTATGGTGATGTTGTGTTGAAAATCGGAAACCATTCACTTTCAAACGAATATAACTGCTTGTGTGAGTTTCATGGCAGAAATGTTTGCAAGGTTTATGAATATGACAAAGTAAATGAAGCGATATTGCAGCAGAGAATACTTCCTGGCATCTCACTTTTAAAGGAAAAAAATCAAGATGAAAGAATAAAGATATTTGTTTCACTATTTCAAAGATTACATATAATACCTGAAAAAATAGACTTGTTTATGCCATTCTCCGACAAGGTAAAGCAAAGATTAGAATACATAAAGACCAGAGAAGATTGTAAAATTTTTTTATCCATGGCAGATAAAGCTGAAAAACTGTTTGAATCTATTTCATTAAAATATAATGATAAAAAATTATTACACGGAGACCTGCATCAGGAGAATATTCTTTTAAATATAGATGGTAAGTATTCGATTATTGATGCGAATGGAGCAATTGGGGACCCTGTATTTGAGGTATCAAGATTTATTATGCTGGAATTTGCTGATAATCTGACAGGTGGTAAAGATAATGCAATAAAGGAACTGGTTAACAAATTAAGTATGTGTCTGAATATACCAGAGGAGATATTACTGCAATGCTTATTTATTGACAATATTTTATGGCTTTGTTCAGATTTAGAGAATGGTGAAACTTTAGACGAATCACAATTAATTATTGACAATATCGCAGTGGTTGCTAAATTAGTGAACTAAAACAGATATATAATATTGATAATTCGTGAGTTATTTGCAGACATATAGTACTAATTAGAGGGACAAATAATAACAAAAGCCTTCTTGTTATTTCAAGATACTGATTTAAACAAGCAATTATACTTTCATCTTAAAATGAATACATGAATTTAATACGTTTCATTTTATTTGCAGTATATTCAAAAACCACAAAAACGTAATTTTTTGTGGTTTTTAAAATTTAATGGTTTCGAGATGAATTTTAGGTTGTAGTTATTGTTAATCTCAAAGCAAGAAAACCCAATCTGTAAATAGTATTCAGTATTCTTATTGTTTTATTGCTTTAAGCAAACGTAACGTATCCTTGTTATCCTCTTGCGTTATAATGTTTTTATAATGGATAAGACTTATGTTATTTATCTAGTGTAACGGATTTTATATTTAAAACTCTGGCTATCTTTTCGAAAAGGGAAGCATTATGGCCTACACTCATGGCAAAATGGTGGGTCGGAGCTTCTGCAAACCATTCATCCATATAAGAATCAGGATCTTTCTTAAATTTAACCGGTGTCTGGGTATTACCAATGGTCATGATTTTTCCATTGGTACTTTCGGCTTCAGTTATAATGAACTTTAATTTGCCTTCAACGGTCTGGGTGCAGGCAAGGTTTGTGATCGCCCCGGTTTTAACTTTAGCCTCCACGGAAATACCCGTACCTTGTTTTCCGTGATAAACGGAAAGTCCACGCAGCAGCGGTTTTCCCTGTGCAATATCAAGGTGGAAGGGGCCGTCGTGACCTAATAATATGGTGCCATCCTCATAATCTGTGACCACGATTTCACAGAAACTCCCGCCTTTGTCAACAATATCGCAGATTTTCATGGCAATACAGGTCTTAAGATCACCTTCTCCGGCACAGGGAATTCCTTTGGCGGTTAACAGGGAATGTCCTACGATAAAACCGGCCTGGAGGGCCTCATAATCACCACCCGGTGCGCCATGATAATAATAGGCCAGGCCGTCCAGATTGAATTTCTTAACCAGTTTTTCCTGGGCGGCAGCAACCTTGGCAGACCAGGCTAATTGCTCTTTAGTGGGCTTTTTTGCTAAAGGATCGGCAGAAATATCATCACTTATAATAAAAAATTCTTCTATTTCTTTCTGTTTTTCTTTAATTTCTGCTTCTGTAACAGTCTCCAGCATTTGATTTAAATCGCACATTTCCAGGATTTCCACATGGGCACCGGTCTGGCTTTGGAGCATGGTAAGGTCACTGTACAAGTCCAGCATACCGCTGTAGTTATTACCCAAAAAGCCAAATCTGCCGTAGGATAAACCGCTTTTTACACTGGCAGCCATTACCCATTCCCCGATTTCTTTCCAGGCTTTTAAAGCTTCGGGACGCTGTGCCGTTACTTCGTCAGCCAGAGAAATAGAGGGTGTTTCCGTAAGACCTAACAGGCCGTTTACGATAGTATAGTTAATTCCGGCCCGGTTAAAAGCATTGGATAGCTCGGGTACGGGGCAGGCACCACAGTGTGCCAGCCATTCACCGGTAGTGGTTCTTTCATAATTAATTCTGGCAGCAGGCTGTAAATTAAGCACCACGGTCATGGCTTTGCAGATCTGATGCACCGGCAGGATGGAAGCACTGGTTACATAAGTACCGGAATGGGCAAAGATCAGGTCAACATTATGGCTGTTAAAATATTCGCCTGCTTTATGTCCTTCTTCCTCGCAATCGACCAGACCGTAGAAATATACCTCTGCATTCATAGCTTTTATTTGCTGTTCAATAAATTTACCGTATCCGATGAGCCTTTCTCTCAAGCCCGTAAACTGGCTCCAGTAACTTTTCAGACCCATAGTATAGATACCGATTCTGGGGCTGCGGGTTTCTTTTAATTTTATCATAGTCTACCTCCATAATTAATGTTTATTGCAGTATCAATAATTCTTTACAAGGCTATTATAAACCGGTATACTATTAAATACATTAATGTATATTGTATAAAAATAATAGAATCTTGCTATCATGCACATAAACATAGCGGAAACACAATATTACATGTATCCGTCATGGGCAGAGAGAGGAGGACGGGATGAGGAAGAATAATGATTACAGAGAAAGAGCCAATAAAAATTGGACGGAGGATTCGGTCCGGCTTATCCTGACTCCCAGTACAACGGCAAAATCAATTTTTTATTATATACAGGAAACCGGTTATTTTAAAACCTCATATCCATATTTTACGGAACGGGCTAATTTAAATTCTTTTCTGCTGATTTATACCATATCCGGGAAAGGTCATCTGAGACTTGGAGATAGTAATTATGAATTGGCGGAAGGCAGCTGTTGTTTTATTAATTGTATGGGCTTGCATTATTATGAAGCGGACAGAAAAGCAGATTGGGAATTTCTATGGCTGCATTTTAATGGTGCCAATGCTTTGGGATATTATGAAGAATTCAGTAAAGACGGGTTAACGGTTATTGATATTCAGGAGCGGTTTTTAATAGAGAGTACCCTCAGGCGGATTATTTCCATCAATCAGAAAAAAGCCCCCTTTACAGAGGCTTTAACATCAAATCTCATTATTAATATACTGACGGAACTGCTTATCCAGAAGAGCAGCCATAATTCCCAGTCCATCTTTATTCCGGACTTTATCCGGGAGACCATGAAATACATCGACCGGAATTTTAACAGCCGTCTTTCTCTGGAAAGTCTGGCAAAAAACGTGAGTGTCAGCAAATATTATCTGGCCAGGGAATTTAAATATTTTACCGCATCTACGGTAAACGAATATATCATTATAACGCGTATTTCCTATGCGAAAGAATTACTGAAATATTCGGAAGAATCCATCAGTGAAATTACGTATAAAGCTGGATTTTTAAATGTCAGCCATTTTATTAATCTGTTTAAAGCAAGGGAAAACATGACACCGCTGGCATTCCGCCGTGAGTGGAAGGGATTATAAACGCAGTCAGGCAGGTACTTTATCCTCAAATAATGAAAGGACAAGGGACCTGCCTGGTATGGTAGTTTAAAGGTTTCGTTTTACTGCCGGAATCCGGATTTCAACCTCGGTGTATTGTCCCTCCTCGCTGTGATACGTAAGACCGAAATTAGTGTCGTAATAAAGCTGAAGCCGGTTGTGGGTATTGAGGATACCGACACCGCTGCCGGAAGTACTCTGGATCTTACCGGCCAGTAACTGGTCAATTTTCGCCTGAGGGATACCGACTCCGTCATCGGAGATTAAAAATACCAGGATATCTTCCTCGATCCATCCGGTGATTACAATATTACCTTCTTTGGATTCCTTACAAAAGATTCCGTGCTGAATAGCGTTTTCCACCACCGGCTGGAAGATGATCTTGGGGATGGTGTATTCCAGCATATTGTCCGGAATATCCACGGTATAGTGGATTTTGTCGTTGTATCTCATATTCTGAAGCCGTATATACAAGGATACATGTTCTAATTCCTCTTCAATGGTAACCACAATATTACCCTTGCTTAAGGTCATTTTGTAAAATTTAGACAGTGCCTGTACTGCTTTGGATACCTCCTCATTAAGTCCCTTTTTTGAAAGCCAGTTAATCATATCCAGTGTATTGTATAGAAAGTGAGGATTAATCTGCGCCTGCAGGGCTTTGAATTCCGCAGTCCGTAATTCGCTGGAAGTCTTTAACTGCTCCTCGGCCAACTGATTGATTTCAGCCACCATATAATTATAGGTCTCAATTAAATCACCGATTTCATCATGGGCCGGCTGGGTATCTAAAGGAGCCGGTTTTGTGGTTTTTACGGATTTCATTGTATGAATCACCGCCAGAATCCTTTTTACGATGGAATTGGATAAATTCAGGGAGATGACACAGGCAAAGGCCAGGATTATGACGTAGGCCAGCAAAAATTCGATAATCAGTATTTTATTCTCCGACCAGATACTGTTAACCGGTATGACTGAAATCATATACCAGCCTGAACCGCTTATTTCCTGATAGGAAATGTAACACTTGTCCGAGGAGAAATATTTCGTTTCAAATTTGTTGGTGTCCGGCACCATAGGGGGGATTTCATTATAATATACCAGATATTTGCCCACCAGATTGGTATCGGAAGAAGCTACCAGTGCGTCTCTTTCGTTAATTACATATTTGGCGCTGTCGGGTAAGGTCGTGTACTTTTTCAGCAGGGAACTGATATGGTTTTTGTTAAAATAGACGCATACGTAAGCAGATTCCTCGGAAGAACCGGTGCTTATTTTCCTGGCAAAAGAGATCTGACCGGAATTTTTGGCTTCCTGGCTGGTCAGATACAGGACCGGACATAGCAGCTGTCGTGTATTGGTACTGGCAAAGATCCCGTGCCAGTAGGAATTTTGTATATCGCTGATGGGCTTTATGATACCGTTGCTTAATAATGGGTTATTATATAAAGCTTCATATGGGGTATCCAGATAAATCTTAATATCTGTTATATTAACCCCGTCTATTTTAGCATCAACGGATTGGGTGAAGGAAAGGATATCCGAATAAAGGTCAGAGCCGCTATCTTCACCGGAGACATCAGGGCCATTCGTCAGAAGCTTTGAAAATAGTTCGTCTTCTATGATTTCGCCGGATATATTACGTATGTTTTCTACGGTATTCTCAATATTACCGGCGGTTTCCCGGGCTAGATTCAGCTCAGTATCCTTGGTATTGGCAACTATAATATTATAGAGCTGGAAATAAAATAATGCGGATATTATAAGTATGGGTGCCAGTATGAGGATAAGATGGGATATGAGCAGCTTATGCTTAAGCTTCATGTCATGGGAATAAAACCGGATAATTTTTTTGGCGACAATCATTTTCCAAACCGCTCCCTATATTCAGATGGTGAAAGATCAACAAGTTTTTTAAAGGTTTTACCGAAATAGTTACCGTCACTGTATCCGACTTTGGAGGAAATGTCGGTTATTTTATATCTGGAATCCCGCAGCATGGCCTTGGCTTTCTCGATTCTGAATTCGGTCAGGTATTGATTTAATGTGCTGCCTGTCTCGTTTTTAAAGAGAGTGCATACATAAGAGGAAGATAGATATACATATTCACTGATGTCTTTTACAGACAGGTTCTCGTTTTTGTAATTCCTGCTGATAAAATCCTTTATGGCATAGATGGTGGTATTATCTTTTGCATGTTCTTCCATGGCGTCAAATAATTGATTGATTTTGGATAATAACAATCCATTGAGTTCAAATAAATTTTTATCCTTAATAATATATTCCAGCACTTCTGCCCGGTCTTCTTCATAAAAATCCGGTACATGTAACCTGGAAGCAGTCCGTATCAGCTCGGAAAACAGCTTATAATATAGATCCTTCACATAATTGGGAAGTACCTGCTGGTTATTAGCATAGCAGGAATAGATCTGTTCCACTGTATGAAGTGCTTCTTCCCGGTCTTTCTGGGCAAGTGCTTCCTGATAACCGATAAAGAGTTTCTGGTCAAAAGGCTGGGGGGCAGGAGAGGAGTCCGCAGTATATATAATACTGTTATATTCATAAAAAAATGCGCTTTGCAGCAGGATAACGGCGGTATTATAAGATTCATATACATTTTTTAAACCTCTGACCGTTTTTCCCACCGTGATATAATATTGATAGGAATTAACCAGAAATGCCGCAATGGAACCGCAGATATTACTTAACATATATTCGCTGGTTTTGTGATTCGTAAAGAAGTGAAGCAGGATATATTCATCATTTTTAACCGCAGGGATACAGCTGACACGAAATTTAGCGGCGATCTCCTCTATTTTAAAATAAAGGGCATCCAGACTCTGTTCCGGGATGCCGGAAACCGGAGTCCTTAAATTGAGTATGACGGTAGTAAACTCCGTTACCGGTTTGATTTTAAACCCAAAGTCCTCAAATTGTCCGGTATAATCCAACAGACTGTCCTTGTCGAAGGAATATATAATCTTCAGCCCCAGCTTACCGATGGAGTATTTGTTATGGTAAGCAGTTTTGATCTGATTCTTGGCATAAATCAGCTGATCCTCCAGTGCATTTCTTACGGAGGTTTCAATTTCTGCCGAATCGATAGGTTTTTCCACATAGCTGACCACTTTTAGCTTAATTGCTTCTTTTAAGTACTCCTTGTCGGAGTATCCGCTCATAAATATGATACTGGTTTCCGGTAAAAATTTATGAAGCTCCTTTGCCATCTCAATGCCGTTCATCCGGGGCATCCGGACATCACTTAAAACGATCTGTGGTTTATGCTGCTTTGCAGCCTCCAGACCGTTTAATCCGTCGTCGGCTTCAAACACTTCATTAATTCCAAGTTTGAGCCAGTCTATATTAGAGATGATACCCTCCCGGGTTAACTTTTCGTCATCTACAATTAATATTTTCATTTTCTTCAACCTTTCCCATTCAGGATTAAAAGTTTTAATGAGAGCCGGTACAAATTCAGAATACTTATATTATATATAGTTTCTGAAATCTGGTTCTGTGATACATCACTTTGCAGATAAGCGTATTCTGCAAGGCACGAAAGAAAGCAAAAGGGAAACAGAAAGCGGCCGTAATGCAGTTGAGGGATAACGGTGCGGAAAACGAATTCTAGTTCTATCTTAACAAATTTACGATTGGATTGCAAATTAATCTGCCAAAAAAATAAAAAACCATGTTCAAATTGTATAAAATCAGACACAAAGCAAAGCTTTAACTTGTTAAAGTGCTTATAAAAAAACAGGAATCAAAGAGATCACAGTAAAAAATTACCCAACATCAAATAATATTACGATAGGCATGAAAACCCTGCGATGATATGATGGACATAGAAAGAAAGCAGTCATAAGCGGAAGGAGAATGAGCATGTCTGATTATGTTCTAGAACTGAAAGGGATTACAAAAATATTTCCGGGGGTCAAAGCTCTGGACGATGTACACTTTCAGCTGAAAAAGGGTGAAATCCATGCACTGATGGGGGAAAACGGGGCTGGAAAGTCGACATTTATCAAGGTAATAACCGGAGTGCATAAAGCGGATGGCGGCAGTATGTTTTTAGACGGCAGGGAAGTGAATTTTAA
>JAEZSL010000372.1 GCA_023443925.1 Bacillota bacterium
AAACAGACTCCTATAAGTGCATTATAACGCTATTTAAGTAACTCGTAAACTGGTAAAGCGTGATTTTAGTCTTGCAAAATCAAGTTTTTCAGAAAATCACGAATTTACCTTCTCACTTAACGTTACGTAAATGTAATAGTAAATTCTTGTTTAAATTCTTGTTTACAAAGGTAAGGGAGTGCGGACCTTATCGTGTTTATAAAGTAAAAATGCTGTAAAATTCCGATTGGTAAATGATAGCGCATCCAATCAGGAATATTACAACATTTTAATTTATTTCTTTAACTTATAACTTTTGTTTATTCTTTTGGCTTCTTCTTTTTGCTCTTTTTCTCTTCCGCCAATTGATTGTTCTCATTAATCCTGTATTTTACGATCTTAGTTATTAACTCATAAGGCACAGGTTTATTAAAAGGAAACTGAATTGCTCCTTTTGAGCTCTTATAACCGGTTAGCTCTTCTTTAAAAACTTCCACACCGCTTTCTCCGGGATAAAAGCCAATATGACTTTTATGTGCGGCAAAATGCACTAAATTTCCCTGCAGGTAGAAGGTCGGCATCTGCCAGCTGATTTTTTCCGTTGCTTCCGGTGCAGCTTCCTTAATTACTTTTCTTAATTTCTGCAATTCCTCCTGAATTTCTTCCGGAAAGCTTAAGATATACTCATCGATGGTCACAAATTTATTCTCTTCCATGTTTTCTCCTTTCACTGTATACAGTACCGAATTGTGCTTTCCTGGATCATACGTGTACTGGCATATTTCTCTTCAAACAAAAAACAGTAAGGGTAAATACAAACATCACCAAAAATTTTTATAATTAAAATTAAACGATATAATTAAAAAAACGACTAGTAGTTATTCATAATTATAAACAACTGTCGGCCTCCCGTCAACCAGCTTTACGCTTCCATATTCCGGCATACTTCTAGTTTAATTAAAGTCTTTAATCTACTTTTGCTGCAGTAGTTAATTCTCATGCAAAATACCAATAAATATAGTTTGAGCATGATTAGCCGCTGTTATAATTAAATGACTGCAATTATTAACTAATTACAAGCGGCATAAAATTTGCCAGCAGGTTCATACCTACTGGCAGAAAAGATTGGTGCAATAGCAAATATCATTTTAACTCCATCTGTGTGCACTGGCGCACGCACAAATCAGGATGTTGAAAAAACTGCTTTTGTTTTTTCAACCTAATCTCTAACTGAAATAGAGTTCGGCCATCTTCACCGCGGTTCTGGTGGCCAGAGCCTGGGTAGTCAGCGTAGGATTTGGCCCCCCGATTCCGTTGTACAATACACTGTTATCAGCAATAAACAGCCTTTTCACCTGATTTGCTTCACAGTTGGTATCGGTTACATAACCCATCCGCATTGTGCTCTGAATATGTAAAAATACACCCGGCGGCCAGTTGGAACGAATTACCGTTCTGGCACCGGCTTTTCTTAGAATATCGCTTGCTATGACTGCAAGCTCTTCTCTTCTGTGCATACTTAATTCAGTCGGTATATAATTAATTACTGGAATAAACCCATTTTCATCTCTTATTACAGGGTCAAGCGTAACGGAATTTCCCTGATCCACCTCATCATCCGTAAAGATCAGAACACTCAGTGTTCTAGGATATTCCCGCATAAATTCCTTTAACTGTTCCCCTGCAACAAGGCCCTCAATATCCCAGGGTGCGTCAGGATTAATATGGTTTAAGAAACTAAAGCCCTTATAACTGGTTCCATAGATCAAAGAGGAATAAAGCCCCGGACTTAATCCATACGTCTCAATAACCCCAAGTCCCGGATAGTCAAATCTTGCTGCCGCATTCTGGCCTACATATGGTTTAATATCAGAAACTCCTAATATATCTATTAAATCTTTTTCATCAAAAATACCTGAAACACTGTCAAACCAGTGGTTTATCAAACCTTTACCCACCCATTCGTTTTGAGGCAGTTCAGAATTCAACCAAAGCCTTGGAGTTTCAACTGCACCTCCAGCCATAACCACCGCATCCGCACTTATGTCACCGGTTTCTCCGGTCCAGGTATTCCGGTATCTTACTCCAACAGTACGTAGTCCCTCTGCCGCATCTTCCTCCGTCAAAATCTTTATTGCGAAATGGTTCGGCCGCACCTCTAAATTTCCCGTACGAAGTCCTCTGGGTATGTAGCTTACCAGTGTCGACCTTTTTGCAACTCCCTCAACGGTGGGTCCGATATGGCATCCATTAACACAGTGCCCTCTTAAGGTGCAGCCTACGGTTGTATTATTGCGAAAGTCAAAATCCGGGTCATTTAACAAAGGATTGGGTCTTAAAATTGCATTAGGCTGAGGACGGTATCCCGGGCCGTCTAAATCCGGTGTCTCTATTAACTGCCATCCGGCTTTTCTGGCCCCATAATAAAAAAGTTCCTCTTTTGCTGTTACCGCTGCCTGTCTCACCGGCAATGTCTGTTCCACTCTTTCGTAATAAGGAATCAGCTCTTCATAGGAGATTGGCCATATATTATTTACTGCCTGGGGATAAGCTCTTGGAGAATTGGCAAAGTAATGCAGCGTACTTCCACCCACACCGGAATTCTGCCAGGCGTAACCACCATTTACAATATTCCGGATCCAGGAGCTTTGATTACGGTCTGCCGGTCCCCAGCGGAATTTACCAGTGGCAAAATCATTCATATCCTCTTCCAGATCAGTAAAATTTTTATTTAAAATATCAATACTTAAATCCTCAGGTTTTGAGCTGCCCACAGCCCCTTGTTCAGCATTCGGATTCGGCCACCTGGAATTTCCATACCATGGCCCCGCCTCCAGCAGTATTACTTTTATTCCTCTTTCGGCAAGTTCCCTGGCGGCAACACTTCCGCCGCCGCCTGCTCCGATTACAATTACATCCGCATCCTTACTCATATTAACTCCTATCTGCGCCTTTAGGCTCACGCATAAATCAAGATGTTGAAAACTGTACTTCGTTTTCAACCTAACTCCCTTCCGTGCGCTTTGGCGCACGTATAAATCAAGATGTTGAAAACTGTACTCCGTTTTCAACCTAACTCCCTTCTTTTTGTGATGGTTCTGGATATCTTACAGCTCTGTAGCCAAGGGATGGCCCCGGATAATTTATCTGCTCCCAGCTCAGCGGATAAAACTCCAGTTTACGGTCATTTGGTGATTCCAAACGGGTCGAGCCATAACCTGCCCACTCCGAATAATACCCCATCATGGTATACCTTATCAAAGCACCGGTGAAGGTAATAACAAAGTCCGGATTATCCTTATAAGGGTACTGTAAATCCGATAAATCTACCTTTAGCTCATCCAGCAGAGACAAAGCCCGGAACCGGTCTACCGGTGCCAAAGCGGCAAAAGTTCCCCCACCCGGATATCTGGAATAATCCAGAAGACGGTTATTCTTCCCAAGGAATACGAGCTGTTCCGCTGCCGTATCTAACATTGCCGCCGTAGGCTCAGCTAAAGGTATGGAGTAATGATTCAAAGTCATGGCCAGATATTCATCGGTATGTAAATTCAAAGCACCAAAAAACTGTATTTTGCCGTATTCCTCAGCCAACCCTGGCGTACGCGGAATAACAGCATCCACCAAGGCTTTAAAAGTATCCATTATGTGCTGATCCGTATAATACGATGTACTTTTCACTCCTTGGTAATCCGGATCATAGAATGTCCCATACATGGCTGTACCTGCCTTAAATTTTAAACTGTCAAAGAATTTTATGATTGCGGCAGTGTATTTATTACTAAAAAGGTGTTGGGAAAGAGCTGATAGTTAGAGTTTGAGATTGATTAAGGAATTTTTGTGTATCTTGAAATTGTGTGTTTCAAGATACACATTATTAGGAAATTTTTAGATTAATGTTAAGATATCTAAATACTAGAAATAAATTAATCCGGTATTACCATCTGCATCCGCAGCCCGGTATCATCTTCCATGGGATTATGCGGGATTATTTTAAACCTGTTCTGCCCTGCCAGGTTGGCAGTAACCGAAAGGCAAATGGCATCAATAATATCGTCCATACCGCATTTAAATTTTATGGCGTAATCCCTTAGCTGTTCCTGTTTGATTAACGGAAGATAGCGTTTAAGAAGGTGGATTCTCTCAACGATACCTTCCGGATCTTTTTTTCTTGTCATAACAGTTTTACTATTAAGAATAGCAAAGCATACCTCCGGATGGCTTTCTTTTATGCGATTTTTATATTTGGGATTCTTTTGCAGAAACTCATCCAGCTGTTTAATTTTTGGAATAATTCCAACCGTTAATGGGGTGAATTTTCTCCCCATGACCCGTTGATTTTCAAGATAGGCATTTTCAGTGTCTTTGGCATATACGGCTTGTCTGCAGGGTGCCGGAAATATGGTAGATGCTCTTTCCTTAATGATACTTCTGGCATAGGTATCAGGGCGGATCTGCTTAGTATTTCCCGGAAGTCCAATTACCATATCTACCAGAAACTCATCAAAATCCCCATATTCGTCCGTAATGTTTTGAATGGATTCAAAGCGCCTGACAGAAAGGCAGCCGTTTTTTATAATTGCACCGATCCAGCCTCCCTTACAGCCGTCCACCCCGATACTAAGACTGTTTTTATCAATACTTTCAGAAAGCATATGTCTCTTAGAAAGATCAGCTTCACCCATCCCATACTGGCTGATCTGTAAAATCATATGGCCGATGTTGCCTTCTCCCGCAAATCTGTCCGGTGCAAAAAAATCTTCGGTTTTATCCAGCCAGACCAAGGGATTGGCCTCCTCTTTTAACTGAATATCCCGGATTAATATGCCCGCATAGACTTCCACATAACAATCCTGGTTATAATAAGTAAAATCCATCATATGATGCAGCCGTATTGCATTCATAGTGATCCCGGTCTCCTCCCAAAGCTCACGGTACGCTGCCTGAAAGCCGTCCTCGCCCTTTTCGATTTTACCGCCCACCAGATTGAACAGACCCATATAAGGATCCTTCCTCCTCTTACAAAATAAGAGCTTATCCTGTTCCTCATTATATACTATGATACAATTATATCCCTGCATACAAATCTCCTATCTACTAAGTATCTCAAATCTTCTTTTTCCAATCAGCTGTCTTTCCAGCCGCCTGAATTTCGGATTGGTATTCTTTTGCGATTTATCCATACAGATTCCAATAATTGTGTCCCTGCCGCACAAAGGATACAGTTGTTCCAATAGTTGATTTACACTTCCATCTTCTGCTCCCTGCCAGCTCACCAGATCGCCATAAGGTACATCCGTAAGGATAATATCGGGTATTACCTCCAACGTAAGCCCGCTAAGAGCATCCGCTTGAAAAACATTAGTTTCAATTTTCTCATTTTCTATTTGCTTTCGAAGCCGTACTGCACTTATTTCTGCTTCAGCATGAGATGCTTTTTGATATAGGTTTTTCATCTCTCTGATTTGGTTTAATCTTTTATCCATCCCGCTTAAGGTTAAAAGTTCCAGATTTGCCCTTGAAACCTCCACGGCCTGCTGGCTGATATCACTGCCTATAATACGGTCTATAACCTTTGCATTCAGGAAACCGAGCACTGTCAGCATATATGCACCACCGCAGCAGCAGTCATAAATGGATATGCCGCTTTCCTTCCGGGTATAGGAGAGACACCGCCCAAAAATCTCCTGAGCCAGCCTGGCAGGAAAATTAGTAATTCCCTTATACTGATACAGAACTCTTCCACTGGCGTAATCTTCGTAACTATCATTTTTACCGTATCGGTACTCCATCTCTTTTCACACTTTCCGCTCAGGACGACCTAAGCTTCATAATCATGAATAACCGAAAGCCGCCCTTTTTATAGTTTTGTAAGACCTTTAATTCTATAAATACTATAACACGATTAATCTGTAATTGCCAATCTTGTGTCATTGAAAAAGTTATGATAAAATTGTATCCACGCAAAAAGCAGCTTCTGCTGCTGCAAATGAATGCTCCTGGCAAAGGCTGCTTTTTATTTTATACCGTATGCGTTATCAAATAACTTCAAAATGCTTTTCCCAGGCAGGCAAGCTGCGCATTAATTCTTGGGCAGCCTGACGTGCAACGCTGCTGTCAAGGCCCTGGGTTTTCATAATAAACTTTGACATGCCTTCTTTTTTCTCCTCAAAAGACTGCATGGTACCGTCCGGTCTTGCACAGTGGATACAGTAATCACGGTTTTCATCCTTCGCAGGATAATCCTCCGGTTTTGTCATAGGCATTCCGCATGCAATACACACTTTCATAGCATCATCTCCTTTCTGAAATCTGATCTTTACCTTCTTACCCATCTTAAAGGTTAAGTAATTAACTCAATAAAATGTGCGACCAGCTCCTCCTTATAACGGTTTAAAACCGAACCTTCCGGTGCAAATAATTCCTCATTAATGACATAATAATGTAAAAGTCCCAGCCAGGTGTTAAATATAAAATGAACAGGAAGCTTTTTAATTTTTCCTTCTTTCTGACAGGCTTCAATTAAATTACCCATATGGAAGGATACCGTAGATTGGATGGATACATAGATATATTTTACCTGCTGGGGCAAAAGATTGCTTTCTGTTATCAGCCTTTTATAAAAGCTCTGATGTTTCATAAGTATGTTTATATGAGTATATAAAAAGTCCTCAAGACTGCCATTATTAACCGATAGTTCATGAAGCTCCAGGTTAAGATCTCTTCTGAATTGCTCCAGAAGACTTGCTTTTAAGTCTTCAACCGTTGGAAAATGGACAAAAATACTTCCGTGGGCAAGCTTCGCTGCTTTGGCTATCTGATTCGTAGTTGCAAGAAATCCCTCCTGGGAATAGACCTCATAGGCGGTCTGTAATATTCGTTTCCTGGTAGCATCTTTTTGCAGCTTCCGTTTATTCTGTTCCACTTAAAACCCTCCTGAATAACTTTATTGCTCAAGTTCAACCAGAACTTCTTTCACCAGACCGGGATATTTTTTGGTCAGTCTGGTTTTACTTAAATTGGCCCTGATAATTTTAACCACTTGCTTATTTTTTGACCGGGCATACTTTTTTAAGAGCTCAAATCCTTCTTCCGGCAGTTCGGCTGCAAATACACTAAGACAATATTGCAGTCCTTTGGAAAGGGTGGCAAATTCTTCGGTCCGCCAGGTATCTTCACTTACTTTTAAGAGGTCTTCCAGGATAGCCTCACTCACCCGGAGACTGAACCGGGTGGTTTCTTTCTCTTTTAGAATCGGCGGATGAGCCAATGCTGCAAGGAAAGCCCGTTTCTCAAGTAAATTCGAACTTCCGTACCAGTTAGTAATATAGCTTTTAACAGGTCCCATATCCTTTTCCGCAATAAGCTGCAGCCCGATTGCCGCACTTTCCCGCATTCTCCACCTCTTGTCATTCATAGCCTCTCTTATTTGATTCATGATTCTGATTTTCTTATCTTCACTTGTAAATACATAATGACTCCCTAATGCCAGAATTGCACAAAAGGGAATATATTCCTCCGGGGTATTAGCCGGTGCTTCCTCAGAGGATATACCGGCCCATTTAAATAATAAATCACTTAAATTCTGGTCTAATTGCTCCCTTTCAAAACATTGGGCAAATTTATAAGCCAGGGTCAGGTTGCCTCTCGGGCCGGGCAGATTGGAATTCATAAGAAGCAATTTTTCTATCTCCTGATATTTATCAGGGCAGGTTAACAAAGGGACGATTTTTTCTATGACATCATAATTTTCTTTCACGACGGTTCCTCCTTTCGTTTGAATCATAATTTATAACTTTCATACTAATCTATTTTCAATAATATGATTTAATTGTATAACCTTCAATTATATGGCTTTCAATTGTATGGCTTTCAATTGTATGACTTTCAATTGTATGACTTTGATTATATGATTTTCACTTATATGACTTTTAATTGTACGACCTTCACCTATATGATCTTCAATTATATGACTTTCAATTGTACGACCTTCACCTATATGATCTTCAATTATATGACCTTCACTTTTATGACCTTCACTTTTATGACCTTCAACTCACTGACTTATAACTCATTATATTCTTCTGTAATCAGCTTGTCAATAATTTTTTATATAACAAAGCTTCTGAAATTTTCTGCTTCGCACACATATAGTGACTGCTAAAACTTAATTTAAGCTGCTTTAGCAGTTAAATTTCAAAAAATGAGAGGCCTCTCCCGTAAAATAGAAAGAGAAACCTCCCCCAAAATTTTATATAAATTTATCTTAAATTGCGGGCATAACCCTTCCGCCGGCTACCGGAATATAAGCGCCGGTAGTAAAAGCCGCCAGGTCCGAAGACAGGAAGCACACCATATTGGCAATATCCTGATCCGTACCGCGATGCCCCAGAGGAACGGTTTTATCATAATCCGGCTGAATTTCCTGATGTTCTGTACGGTCTTTTTCACTAATCGTCCAGCCAGGGGCCACCTGATTAACGGTTATATTATATCTTCCAATTTCCTTAGCCAGACATCGAACGAGACCATCCAGGCCTCTTTTTCCTGCTACATAAGCGGAGCTTCCTCCGTCAGCCAATGCGGCACATTCGGTATTCATTACAACAATCCGCCCGTAGCTCTGTTCAATCAGATGAGGAACAAAGGCTTTATTCATATATACATTGTGCATGACACAGCTTTCAAACTGGCTGATGTAGTCTTCCGGGTCCTGATCGAGAACATTTTTCCAGGTGTACTGTATTACGGCATTGTTAATTATAATATCCGGCTTTCCAAATTCTTCATAGACCTTGTCCCGCATGGCAAAAATACTGGCCCTGCTGGTGATATCCGCCTGAAAAGCGGCGGAATTTCTTCCCATAGCTTTTATATCTTTTACAAGCTCTTCCGCTTTTTCGGCATTTCTGTGATAATGTACGGCAACATCCGCACCGCATTCCGCCAGCGAACGTACGATGCACCGGCCTAGCTGCCCGGTACCGCCTGTTACAATTGCTTTTTTACCTTTTAAATTTATATCCATATTAACACCATTGAATAACACATCCTTTCCACGATGTGTTCTCTGCCACAGAATAAAATGTAATTAAATATTCCTGTGGCATTCCTTTCTTTTATTATTTTATTTCCATTGAAAGCTGCAAAGCAGTCTTCTATTTCGCACTAACGCCCATGCCTTGCCTTCCTGACATAAACCGAGAAGAATACGGCTTTTACTATTATCATAGCGTTTATACCGCCGCTTTTCAATATACAAAATAAATTCGAAAAAAACACGTTCCATAAAACGTGTTTTTTTCAAAGTCAATATTAATTATTTTAAATCATATTCCATCGGCAAACCGTTCAAAAAGTTATACTAAATCTATGCCTTATATCATTCCTTATCGTATAAAAACCGCTCAGGCAGTGTTAACTTAAAGTCAACTGCCAAATCCCTGAAATTCTGGGATTGTATCGTCTGTAATTTATGAGGAGACATAGACAGGGTTTTAACCAATATCTCCGCAGATTTTTCAACGGTATGCATAAGTCCGAAAGTCAAATCAAAATCAATACCGGAACAGAACATACCATGATGAGCCCAAATCGCCACATCATATTTTTCCATCAATTCACTGGTTGCCACCGCAATCGCTCTGCCCCCGGGAACCATCCAGGGAACCACCCCGACTCCGTCCGGAAAAACCACCGGACATTCCGTGGCCATTTCCCATAATTCTCTGGTAAATACCTCATCGGATAACGGCAGGACAAAGGTAAGTGCAATTATGTTAGTGGTATGGGCATGGTAAATAACCCTGTGTCTTCCATTTGTCACCTTTTTCTTAACTTCATGGTTCATCAGATGGGAAGCAAGCTCACTTGTGGGATTTCCTCCGTCTGCCAGCCCCCAGCTTATTCTATAATTTTCACCGGCTTCATCCAGTTCTATAATTGCTATACAAGCCTCCGGATCTACAATTATATTTCGGAAGTACTTGCCGCTCCCTGTTACCAGGAAGAATTCCCCTCCCAAGCCCGGAACCTTTGTACCGATGGGCAGCCACTCCGTATTGGTATTCAGCCTTGTTCTTATGCTGTCAACTTCGTCTGTCTTTAAGCGATAAGATAAATTACCTCCGTTGCGTTCATGCCAGCCCTGCATAAATCCGTCATTTGCCATCTTTATGAAACCTTTAACAAATTCCGTATCAAGTACTTTCATATGCTTTCTCCTTTCAAACTGCTTAAACTTCTGCTTTCTTACAGTCTTATTGTACTCTTATTTGTTAAAATAGTTAACATCTTGATTTGCAAATAATCCGGACCTTATCAGGCAGGGTTACTGTTCACTCCCCTGCAAATACGCTTCGCGATGCACACAAAACGCAAAAACAGCGTTTTGGCGCTGCGATTCTCCGGTTTTCTGTGACTTTCGCTTCGCTGCACTCACAAAAAACACGTCACGTTTGTTACCTGTGAACAGTAACCAGACAGGTTCAAACCCAGGCCGGAAATCACATCCTGCTGCTATTGCACTCCCATAAGGTAGCGGTGCCGACAGGCCTCATACCAATGCTATAGTAAAACTGCTGGGATGAACCCACCAGGACCAGCTTTGCACCTCGTTCTCCAACACGTCTGATACCTTCTAATACTGCCGCCTTTCCAAGACCCCTTCTGCGGTAATCCGGATCTGTTGCCACCGGTTCGATTACTGCAAACCCGCCTGCGGGATCATACCACATTCCGCAGTAGGAGACGAAATTCCCTTCCGGGGATACCACCGCTACTTTCAGATTTAAATCCACATTTGGACGAAGTATTTCATCCTTTGCTGCCAGCTCCTGTTCTTTAGAAAAATGAAATTCTCCTTCACCATCCAGTTCATGGTTGAAACCTTTCCATAAAACACGCCCATACTGGTATAAATCATAGGTTTCTTTCATATCGGTAATGTGAAAACCTTCGGGCAGTTCATATGCTGTGGAAGAAAGCTCTGTATAAAAAGCAGCATTGCATTCTTTGTTTTCTGTAGCTGTAAATCCAAGCTCAGCCGCAATATTCTGAAATTCCTTATCGGAATCGGAAATTACTACCGAAAATTTTCCGTCTTTAGAAAGGTTCTCCCTTGCATATAAAAGCATTTCTCTTTTCAAAGCTGCATAGTGGGGTAAAGCCAGACAAAAAGCCTGTCCCGGCTGACAGTCATAAAGAGCCGTCCCTATTATCTCCCCCTCCTCTTCCCAGATACCGATATTTCCCAAATAAGATTTATCCAGATAAGAGTGAGTAATCATCCAGTCCCATCTTACGTAAGTATATTCCATGCTTCCTAATCTAACCAGAAAATCCCTTACTTTATAATACGCTTCGGTAATGCCGGCTTGTTTTGTATACCGTCTGAAATTAAGTGCCATACTTACTCCTCCTTTTTCAGATATTATAAACAGATTCTGATAACTCTAAAATACCTACTTTATATATAATCAATTCTGCCACACAAATATTGAGCTGCTGCAAAATCATAAACTATACTCCAAGAGAGTAAATTTATAATTTGCAGCAGCCCATTCATGCTATAATTTATTATTTTCCCGTTTATTTTAAAGAACTTCCTATATTAAGCATTTTTTCTAATCAGGAACTATTTTCAATCTGTTATACATAACATCAGCTGCTTATCTCTTCTTCGCCGTCTGCCGGCATATCTGAAGAGATCTGCTCCATGGCAATTACCGTATCCTGTTTTAATCCATCTGTTGTATCCGAAGCCGTATGCTCATGTCCCTCCCGGTTTATTTGGAATTGTAAGGCATACAATACGCCGGTAAATACTAATACAGATATAACCATACCGGCTCCCATACCGTAAATCAGAAAACTGACAGTGCCAAATAGAGCTTCCAGAATAACCGCTAGAAATGATAGTGCTATTCCGGCAGCAAATCCACAAGCTGCAGATTTTAGTACATGATCGTAAAAAACTTTATCCGGTTTAACATAGAAATAACGAGTATAGTATAGAAAAGTCCAAAAACCAAGACAGGCCTTGTTTTCCGTAAAGATTCCAAGCAATCCGAACAACGCAAGCAGACTTATGAAACCTAATTTGTTTTTTGTATGTATTGCTTCTGAATGTAGAAAATTTGTACTTACTCCCTGAATGAATAATCTTCCATTCTTTTGTAACGCAGACCAAAATGCCGGTATTCCCATTCCGTTTTTAAAAAGAATTATTTTTTGTCCGGCTTTGTTATCCTCGGCATAAACATCATCCTCATAAATTAATTCTGTGCTAAAATCCTCTGCCGGTAAATTTTCCACATCCTCTTTATCCTCGGGATATAAAACAATTGTGCCGACTATGCTGCTGCTAACATAACGGTGAATATCATATTCCGGCTCTTTATCTTCTTTCTTATCCTCTTCTTTCTCTGCTAAACCGCTGTCTGCAGTTTGTGCATCTGCATTTATTTCTGCCTCTGCCTGCATAACTTCCTGTTTAACTGCCTGCATCTCTTCCTGAATCTCTTCCTGCATATTCTCTGCCGGAACAGTTACTTCCTCATCCGGTTCTATATCAATTTCAGATAATAATTCTGTTTCCTCTTCCTCCTGTACGTCATCATATCCGATATTGACCAGAGATTGTTTGCAATCCAATTCTTTAATAACACATTTTTCTTTTTCAATTGTATCAAGCTCTACAATCTCCCTCCTCAATGTGTTAATGGAAGCAGCCTTATATTCTATAATCTTTTTTTCCGCACCAGTTTTTGCTGTCTTTTTATTTCCGCCGCCCTTATCCGGCTGTTTTTCTGTTACTTTTATTCTTTGCCTGACAGGTTTACCAATTTTTTTGTAGACGGTTTCGGCATTATTAAGGCTTAAAATAGATCGTTCACAGTCCACTTCTTCAATTAAGCAATTGTTTACATCCTTTGGTCTTGCGCTGATCTTTCCTTTAAACTGTACTTGTTCCGCTTTCAGTTTTTCATAAAAGGATTTAGGATAAACAACTGATTTGTAGTTTTTGACATTATTTATTTGCACGAATCTTCACCTCGTATAATTATTTTTGATAACATATGAGAACCGGATTTCTTAATTTAACAGGATGAATCCTGTAACACACATCTGTTGTTTGTCGGTGAGACCAAAGAATCTGCAGAAAGTATAATACAATTTAAATAGAATGTTTCTTACTTTTTGTGTTTCACTATTTATATTGTTTTCCTTAGAGCGAGACACAAAATTACCCCCTTTTATATTACTTTGCCGAAGAGCTTACTTCTGTTCTGCAGCAAGTATAGCTATTGCATTTATAGTATATGCAGCACCACGAAAAAGTTGATTTATTTACCATACCCTTTTTTACTTCGTAATCTCAATTACCTAACAATAAAATAAGAAATAAATAATGTAGCAATTTGAACAGAACATCATAAAATAGAGTTATGATAAACTTATAAGGAAAGGTTATGACCCTATGTTGCCTCCGCTTCTAAGTTATGTTACTTTTAACCGCTTAGGTTTAACCGTTAAGAATTTGAGCTCTATTCTTGAATCGGACGAAGATTTTGAAATGCACATAATAGATAATAATTCAACCGACGGAACCTGGAAATACATTCAAAGTTTAAAAGACAGCCGCATAATCTCAAAAGCACGCTTCAGTGTAAATTTCGGTCAGATTTACGCCATTAACCTAAACCTGGTGAAACGAAGACCGGATCAATTTTTTATAACCGTCGATAATGATGTTTTTTTCGAAACTAAGGATTGGATCAGCCGCTTCTTAAAAGTATTTGAAGCTTTTCCTGAGGTAGGACTTCTTGGCTTACAAAAGGGGCAGCCTTATCCGGAAGAACTTCCGCCGGTAATACCTAAAGTAAAAGACAGCGTTTTTTATCTTGAGCTGGATAACTCAACCCCGAACATAGAAAAAAATTATGTACCTGGCTGCTGCATGTGTTTACGCCCTGAACTGATGAACGAAATCGGCTACTGGTGCGAGGAAAATTGTTATGGTGAGGTGGAATTAGCCAACCGGATAAATAACTATACTTCTTTTAAGACCGGTCTGGTTCCCAATATCAGCATTAAAATGCCCCAGACTCTGGACTGCAGTACCTGTCAGTACAACTCCCAGTGCACCCTTAACAAAGTAACAGAAACCTGTTTTACAAATTATAAAAAACTATATAAAAATGATGAGTTTAAGCAATATTTCAAATGGAAATTTGAAGAAACCGTAAATGATCTAAAGAGCGGTGCCCGTCCCGTTTACTGTGCTTCCGCCAATGATGGTACCTCTATGATGGATCACATTTTTAACAGTGAGTGGGCAATGGAGAATTTTCATTACTATATAAACAACGCAAATTAGAATATTAATATTTGCAAGCCCTGGGAGGTGGAATACAGTATGTTAGAACCCTTTGAAAAACCTTTCTATATCACCCAGCCATTACTGCCTGATATGGACGAATTTAATGAAATGCTGAAAGTTATATGGGCTAGCAAACAGCTTAGCAACAATGGAACTATGGTGAAACAGCTTGAAAAGGATCTTACCGCTTTTCTGAATGCGGATTATCTGTCGGTATTCTCAAACGGAACGGTAGCGCTTCAGCTGGCCTGTAAAGTATTAAGACTGACAGGAGAAGTTATTACGACCCCGTTTACTTTTGCTGCTACGACTCATTCACTGGTCTGGAATAATATAAAACCCATTTTTTGTGATATTGAAGAAGATACCTATAATATGAATCCCGAATTGATCGAATCTCTGATTACGCCGGAAACTACCGCAATCATGCCGGTGCATGTATTTGGTAATCCGTGCAATTTGGAAAAAATCCAAAATATCGCTGATAAATATGGTCTTAAGATAATTTATGATGCCGCCCATGCCTTTGGGGTTAAAGTTAACGGAGAACCGATTGCACACTTCGGCGATGTTTCCATGTTTAGCTTCCATGCTACAAAAATTTATCACACCATCGAAGGCGGTGCTCTTACCTTTAAAGATCCTTATCATAAAGAAAGAGCAGATTCCCTGAGAAACTTTGGTATACGATATCCAGATATTGTCATGGAACCCGGTACAAATGGAAAAATGAATGAAATACAGGCTGCTGTCGGCGTTTTACTTATTAAACAGGTGGAAGAAGAAATTGAAAAAAGAAAAGTAATTACCGATCTGTACCGGCAGCTGCTCAAGGAAATCCCTGGCATTATAACCAGCCGTGATATAGAGGGGGTTACACATAACTATGCATACTTTGTAATACGCGTAGATAAGGATGAGTACGGTCTCTCCCGGGATGAACTTTTTGAAAAATTAGCCGGATATAATGTTATCGCCAGGAAGTATTTCTATCCGCTGTGCAGTAATTTCCAATGTTACAGAGATTATCCGTCCTCATCAAAAGATAATTTACCAGTAGCAAATAAAATCTCTGATATGGTCCTTTCACTTCCGCTGCACGGCAGAATGCTGGAAAGCGATGTGGAAAAAATCTGTTCCATAATTAAAGCTGTACATGAGGGTTGATTTATGAAAGACATAGTTATTATTGGTGCCGGCGGCTTCGGAAAAGAGGCTGCACAACTCATAAAAGAGATTAATAAGGATAAGAAAACCTGGAATCTGCTAGGTTTTATAGATGAAACCACAGAGAAACACGGATCACAAATTAATGATACTACCGTCCTTGGAGGTTTTGACTGGTTTGACAATAAACCGGTAAATAAAATATGGGCTGTTTGTGCTCTTGGAAATCCAAGAGATAAATATATTCTGTTAAAAAAAGCTTCCGCTTACAAAATAAATTATGCTACTTTAATTCACCCGGATGCCAAACTGAGTAAATATAGTGAATTGGGATTTGGCTGCATTATTTGCTGCAACTCTTTTATATCCGTTAATACTAGAATAGGTAATCATGTGTGTATTAATCCGGGCTGCGGCATCGGTCACGATACCGTAATAGAAGATTATACTTCCCTTTACTGGAATGTAACCTTATCCGGAAATGTATATATCCACGAAGGTTGTGAAATAGGTTCAAAAGCAATCGTTATACAGAAAAAGACTGTTGGCAAGTGGAGTATTATCGGTGCAGGGGCAGTTATCGTCAGGGATATGCCTGAAAACTGTACGGCTGTAGGTGTGCCTGGAAAAATTATTAAAATAACGGACCATGACCCAACAAATTAAATTATAGAAAGGACTGCTGACATTGAAGCAATCATTTATTGGCAATAATATCAACCGAATTACCGAAACGGTAAAAGATATTAAGGGAAAGATATTCACCAAAAACAATGACTATATAGAGTGTTATGAAGCCAGCGAAAGTGCCGAAGTCAGGAAAATGGATACAGGCAGCATTCCGCCGTTTATTAACTTTGTGACCTTTAACCGAATGGGGCTGACAATCAAAAATCTGAATAATCTCCTTGATTCTGATGAAGATTTCGAATTGCACATTATCGACTGTAATTCCAAAGATAACACCTGGGATTTTATCCAGACCTTAGATGACAAAAGAATCAAATCCAAAACCCGTTTTACTTTAAATTTAGGCCCAATCTATCCGCTTAATTATAGTCTGACCAAAAGAAAGCCAGGACAGTATTTTATTACGGTAGACAGCGACACTTTTATCAAGACCAAGAATTGGATTTCCTGTTTTATGGAAGTTTTTGATGCTTTTCCGGAAGTCGGTGTACTTGGTGTTGTCAGGGATCACCCCTATCCGAGATATTTGCCGCCGGTTATAGCCAGGGAAAGAGGTAACGTAAACTACCTTCAGCTTAAAAATGCCACAGTTGGAGTTGATCTGGATTTTGTACCCGGCCAGCTGCAATGCTTAAGGCCTGAGCTGATTGATCAGATTGGATACTGGAGTGAAGAAAACGGTTATGGGGATGCTGAAATCTCCCCCAGAGTAGTTCATTATACTAACTTTACAGCAGGATACCTGACTACAGTTGAAATAGATATGACCCAGTATATCGGCTGCAACCTGTGCGCGGGAAGAGATATATGTAAACTCAGTAAAAGTGTGAATTCCTGCTTTTCACTTAGCAAAGCTGCTAATTATAATGAATCATTTGTAAGAAAACATGGGTGGAAGTACCGTGAGACTTTTAAAGAGCTGGCAGAAGGAAAAAGGACTGCTTACTGCGCTTCCGTTCATGACCCGGAATCCCTGAAAAATCATTATTATAATCATGTCTGGGCATCGGAAAATTTCGATTATTATATTAAGAATTCGAATTAATAGCATAAATCACTTTAATGTACTTCCATTCAGTCAATCCAGGCATAAAACACTTTCTCCGTTACAACAGACGAGGAACGGAATATAAGAGGAAGTTGTTTTATGCCCAAAATTTGAGGCAGCCTGGATTTTTCCTGTTGTCTCACTATAGAAAAGTCAGCCAAGCCACAGTTTTTTACTCCAGAAAACAACATTCAAGAAACTGTTTTAATAATTACTGTTTTTTGTCATTTTATATTCGATTTTGTAACATTGGTTCTAGTAATACATAATATGAATATACCTAACAATATCAAGAATGATTAAAACTTATACTTGGAATTAACATATATATATGGAGGAATTGTATGACACCACCTTTAATCAGTTATTCTACCTTTCACAGAATGGGCCTGACTGTCAGGAATTTAAATTCATTATTAAGAACTACGGATGATTTTGAACTCCATATCGTAGACAATAATTCCCAGGATAACACCTGGGACTACATTCAAAGTTTGAGTGACAGCCGTATCAAATCCCGTACCCGCTTTCCTATAAACTTCGGTCCTATCTATCCAATTAATCTGAATTTGGCAAAAAGAAGACCTGACCAGTATTTTATCGTCCTGGAAAGTGATGTTTATTTATATGCTACTGATTGGATCAGCCGTTTTATGAGAGTCTTTGAAACCTTTCCGGAAGTAGGCCTCCTTGGCGTGCCAAGGCCAATTCCCATGCCAGGATATGAACCTGAAGTAATAACCATGGAGAGGTACGGCGTAAGTTATAATCAATTAAAATATTGTGAGGTTGGATCTATCCGTGATTTCGTTCCCGGTCACTGCCAGTGCTTAAGACCTGAGCTGATTAATACAATTGGTTACTGGTGTGAGGAAAACGGTTATGGTGATGCTGAAATTTCAATACGAATTAATAAATACACCTCATATAAAGCAGGTCTAACCACCAATATTCCAATTGATCTGACCCAGACCATACCCTGCATAGCTTGTGAAGGCGCACACCTTTGTAATCTGGATAAAGTCACCAGAACCTGCTTTGATATCAGAGACAGCAAATATAAGAATGTAAATTTCTCAGTTACAAACCGCTGGAAATACTTTGAATACTTTAATGAACTAAATCAAGGCAAAAGGACCGTATACTGCGCGTCCATCCATGACCCGTCATCTTACCTGAATCGTTTCTATCATATGGACTGGGCGTTAGAGAATTTCAATTATTATGCCTCCAACGCAAATTAAGGAAAGATAAAGGTAACAGCTGCATAAGAAGAATGCTTTACAATATCAGACAGAATGCTGTAAATAAAATGCTCTGTCAAAACTATAGTAAGATTGGAGGGATAAGACTTGGGAAAATTAACGATACTTGATGATTATTTTCCGAATCTGACAACGGGTTTTAGAATATCCGAATTTAATTATTATCTGGAGAGGTTTCCTGACAGTGAAGTTATTTCTACCAGATATGATGCACATTACCCTGAATATGTAGCTAACTATCCGCAATTTGCGGGCAGGGTGAAACCCTTTACACAGTTTGACTGGACCGGAGGTTCCACCTCACTGTACTATACCGTGTTTTTAGGGAATGCTTTTTCTTTCTACTTTATATATGACATGTTCCAAAAACCCTTTATATTTGAATTATATCCAGGAGGCTCCTTTTGGCTCAATGATCCGGAAGTTGATGTTAAACTTGCTAAGGTTTTATTGTCACCGCTTCTGAAAAAGGTCATTGTTACTCAGAAAACGACCTATGACTATATTCTTAGCCGCGGATATGTATCTCCGGATAAAATCGCCTATATATACGGTTTGGTAACACATCCTCATTACTTCGGTTATACACCGCCCAAAAAGCATTATACAACAGAAAAACAAACCTTTGATATCTGTTTTGTAGCTCATAAATATATGGCTCAGGGTCTTGATAAAGGCTATCATATTTTTATTGATGTTTGTAAAAGGCTGATGAATCTGGCTCCGAACATTAATTTCCATGTAGTTGGTAATTTCGACAGATATGAAATAGATACCTCCATTTTAGGGAGCAGAATTACATTTTATGGACTGAAAGACCATAAATTTTTCCCGGATTTTTATTCCGGTATGGATATTATTGTTTCACCGAATGCCCCCTTCATTCTGATACCTGGTAAAAATTTTGATGGTTTTCCTACCGGCTGCTGTATCGATGCAGGTTTAAATGGTGTAGGAGTATTCTGCACCGACCCGCTTAACCAGGATATTCATTTTGAGCACAGAAAAGACCTTTTTATAATAAACCTTGATCCGGCTGCCATAACGGAAAATATTATGGAATACTACCGTGATCCCATAAAATTATACCAATTGTCCTCAAGCGGGCAGGCTAAATTCAGAGAAGTATTTAATTATGAAACACAGATGAGTCAGCGGGCTGCTGTTTTACAGCAATATATGTAGTCTTTTCCCGTAAAGATTAATTTTCTATTTCATATATTTATACACTAACCTTCAGGTGTCAAACACCTGGAGGCTTTTTCAATTCACTGGGTTACTAGCATTTCAACTCACCTCAATTTCAGCAAATATTACATTATTCGAACTATTTTGACAAAATCGAATATACTGTATTGTGGTTGTAATAAGTTTTATCATCAGCCACTAATATTTACCGGAAAGGAGATGATACTATGGCTACTTTGACACTTCAATCTAGTGCTACCACATTTGTATCAAGTTTATTAGCGGATATTAACCTATCATTCAGTGCAGTTATCGTTGTTGGAACTGACCCTGTATATCTGGACAGTATCAGTTTTTTAAAGTTTGATTTAGCATCAATACCGGTTACCAACCTTACCAGTGCTACATTACGCCTTTTTGTATTCTCAAAAACAGGTGTAGCACCAAGCCCTATTGTTGTAAACCGTGTTACTTCAGATTTCGATATAAATACGGTAACCTACAACACAATGCCACCTTTTGTTCCCACCGGTTTATCTACTGACGTTACTACCAATGAGGTTCTTCAATATGTTGATATTGATATTACAGACTTGGTGAATCAATGGCTTGCAGGTACTTTTCCGAATTACGGTATAGCACTTACCAACCCTGATGGAACTACTTCCGTTCACTTTGGAGGTAAACCGATCGGTCCGGAATGGGAACCCCTTTTAGTAGTCACCTATACAAACGGCGGCGGAGGTGTTCTGCAAGGCTACCAGGCACAGCTGCAAGGAAGTCCGGCCGCATTTATCGCCGATGGAGATAATGTTATTTTTGATACGGTAATTGCCGACCAGTCAGATAATGTTTCATATAATGCCGCAACTGGTGAATTTACTTTGACTGGTGCCGGTAATTATTTTATTAGCTGGTGGGTAACAACCGATGGTTCAACCGGACCGGTTAATATGGTATTTGGGGTACTTGTTAACGGTTCCACGGTTGCACTTGGCAATTCACCGATTGTAACCGGCCAGGTTAATGGTAATGCTTTTATTACGGTAGGTGACCTTCCGGTTACGGTAACGCTTACTAACCTGACAGGAGCGGATGTACTATATGCCAATATTCCGGCACAAGCGAATATAACGATATTAACAGTAAGCTAAATCCTACTGGTACCAGTAAAAGGAGCGGATGCAAATCCGCCCCTTTTACTATTCGTTCGAGGGTTTATTCTCTTGGATATGAGTCCAAAACATATATATCATTTTTTGTCGAACATTGCCCAAAATGCTTGTATTTTCCTGGTTAGAATTGACATAGTATTTATTATATGATATATTTATGTTAATTAAATATCAAATTTTTCCGGTTGGCAGTTTATTTACTGTTTCAAGTTTTTAGCTTATAGGGTGGAGAGCTTATATGAAGTTCTTCGCCTTTTTTTATTGCATAGAAACTGTATCCTGTGCAATAAAACAAATACAATATTCTTTAGAAAGAGGTGATATAAATGGCACTTGGCGAAAGTGTACTTGTTGCTTTATTCTGTATGGCAGTTGTCTTTGCCGTGCTTGGAATCCTGTGGGCAATAATCCGATGTTTTTCCCTGATAATTTTAAGTATTGAGAAAAAGTCGAATTCAGGTTCTGAAAGATTGGAGTAATAAAGCTCTACTGTTACACGACATTATAAAAATACGGGAGGATTATACTGTGCTTATTAATTCATTAACCAAATTATGGGAGGATTCCGGTTTCGTCGCTTTAACCTGGCAATCCCTCCTGATGTTATTTGTTGCATGCCTGTTCATTTACCTTGCAATTGCTAAAAAATTTGAACCATTACTGCTTCTGCCCATTGCCTTTGGTATGCTGCTTGCCAATTTACCGCTTACCGGATTAATGGCAGAACCGGCCAGTTCCACTGAAGCCGGAGGACTTCTTTATTATCTTTATCTGGGGGTAAAAAAAGGAATATACCCCTCACTGATATTTTTAGGCATTGGTGCAATGACCGATTTTGGTCCATTAATCGCCCGTCCCAGCAGCCTGCTAATTGGTGCCGGTTCCCAGTTTGGTATTGTAGTTGCTTTCATTATTGCTTCACTGATGAACTTTACCCCCCAGGAAGCTGCTTCTATCGGAATTATCGGAGGTGCGGACGGTCCTACCGCCATTTATCTGACCACCAGACTTGCTCCCCACCTGTTAGCTTCCATTGCAATTGCAGCCTATTCCTATATGGCCTTAATTCCATTAATACAGCCTCCTCTAATGAAATTACTTACTACGGAAAAAGAGCGCAAAATTCAAATGACTCAGTTACGTAAGGTATCCAAACTAGAGAAAATCTGCTTTCCGGTGGTTGTATCGGTATTATGCATACTGCTGCTGCCCTCCGTTGCTCCTTTAATTGGTATGTTGATGCTAGGTAATCTTTTCCGCGAGTCCGGAGTAGTTGAGAGATTATCCGATACCGTACAAAATGCTTTGATTAATATCGTTACAGTCTTTCTTGGTTTGACCGTCGGTGCTACTGCGGTGGGTTCCGAATTTTTAAAACCCCAGACTCTTGGAATTATACTTCTCGGACTTATCGCCTTTATGTTCAGTACCGTAGGTGGATTGTTAATCGGTAAATTAATGTGCTGGGCTACCGGAGGAAAAATCAATCCGCTGATTGGCTCCGCCGGAGTATCCGCGGTTCCCATGGCGGCCCGTGTATCACAGGTAGAAGGACAGAAGGCTAATCCCGGAAACTATCTGTTAATGCATGCAATGGGTCCTAATGTTGCAGGTGTAATCGGTTCTGCTGTGGCGGCAGGTATTCTTTTATCTCTGTTTGGCTCATAAATAAACACTTTTTAAGGAAGAATATTTTTGTAAAAAACCTGGGCGGTAATAGCTAAATGACCGCCCAGGTTTTTTATAAGATCCCAGATATCCTGTATTTATTTTTTATTGTTTCAAGGCTGTTATGCCAGCCTAATCAAGATAATATTTCATTTAATTGTTATTTTTAATTATTGTTATTATTAATCATTGTTATAATCTATTATTCTTATAATCAATTATTCCTATAGTCAATCCTTCTTATAATCAATTATTCTTTAAGTCAATCCTTCTTATAATTGATCATTCTTTTTGTTTTTGTCCAATTTGATTTACTGTTATTTATATCATAGTTTATTAATTCTTCTTTGCTTTATTTATTTTTTACCCATGATTGAGATACACGCTTTATATATCCGATAAATTAATTGTTGAATTAATTATTTTAATCAAATAATTAATTATCTTAATATTAATATTGACTATCTTAATATATAGGTGTATAGTAAAATTAATAAAATACATTAGGATGGTGATGACCATGAAATACAAAGCGCCGGGCATATGTCCTGTTTGCGGCGAAAAGCTTACCATAACCAAATTAAGCTGTCCCAAGTGTTCCTCGGCCATTGAAGGTGATTTTCAGCCCTGTGAATTCTGTCGTCTCCCTGCAGAGGATCTTGATTTTGTAAAGGTATTCATTAAATGCCGGGGCAGCATCAAAGATGTAGAGAAGGAACTGGGTATTTCTTATCCGACAGTCCGGGGTAAACTGGATACGGTGATTAAAAACCTGGGGTTTGAAGTCCCGGATAAGGAAACAGTCAGGGAGAACGAAGTTAAAAAGGCAGCCAGAAGTGATATATTGGAGCAGTTATCCTCCGGTGCTATAACACCGAAGGAAGCCACAGAAAAACTAAAAAATCTATAATAATTTATAGGAGGTCTTATCATGAACGAACAGCTGAAGATATTAGAAATGATTGAAAAAGGTCAGATTACTGCCGTTGAAGGCTCGGAACTGTTAGAAGCTCTGAATACTGCCAAAGATACTGAAACCGGATTGCCGGTCCAAACCTCTCCTGCCGTACTCAGACATAAATTTAAATATTTAAAAATAAGAGTGACCGCTGATAACAACTCCGTCAATGTTAATGTCAATATCCCCATACGCCTGCTGACCACCCTGGGCGAGATTGCCGGTAAAATGACCTCCATGGTACCGGTTGATGCACAAAGGAATATGGCAAGCAAAGGGATTGATATTTCCAGCATTGATTTTGCCAAAATCATTGAAGAGTTAATAAACGGTACCTTAGACGATCCGGATATCGTGGATGTGGAAGCTTGGGATGAAGAACACAATGCCATGGTGAAGGTAAAAATATATGTGGAATAAAACTTTTCATTTGATGTGGATTAAAATAGAATTTGGACAGAACAAAATTTCTAAGCTGCCTGTTCCGGTTCCTTTGTACATTATGGAAGAAATCTTTGATTGCATTCAGGATCTACTTACCGTCGCCTGTATATTTGCACCGGACGGAAAGATGAAAAACACCCCTTATTCCATCCACAACCTGAAAGATATGGTGCAGATGGCTATAAAGCTATTCGGGTCATTAACCGGCGAGGAACCCTATGAGCTTGCAGATATAACTGCCGAACACGTCAGAGTATCCATACAAATTCGTTAAACATACTGGAGGCAATCATGACAAAACTTCTTCTGAAATATTTATCAATTATCATTACCATATATCTATTATCCATGGCAATTGATTCGGTTTTTATAAGCGACACAACTTCCCTGCTTATTATGGGATTGGTACTATTGATTGTTAATCTGCTGCTTAAACCGCTTCTGCTGCTTATCACATTGCCCTTTAGCATTATAACCTTAGGACTATTTACTTTTGTAGTGAATGCCTGGACCATTATGCTGTCCGACCGTTTCGTATCCGGAATCAACATGGGCGGATTTTTAAATTCCCTCCTCGCTGCCTTTATAATCTCTGTCCTGCACCATTTTCTGCTGGATATGAAAAAAGCCTCTAAGTAACTGGTTATAACTGTACACTTATAACCGATAATAAGTCTCCTTTAACCGCAGCGCATCCTGTTCCAGGAGCGGTCCCTCGGCAATAATACAACCGCCGGCATTAAAATCTTTTAATGCCTTTAAACAGCTGCTATAATTAAAATCACTTTCCAGCAGGGGCAAATGTCTTACTTCGCCTTTATTACTGTATTGAATCCCTCCCATGTGGATGTGGAGATCGTCCAGTGCCGCCCTGCCTAGATGGTTTAAGACATACAATAATATCTCGTAAAAATCGTTATAATCCTTTAAGCCTCCTATCCGCCTTGCGTGAATATGTGCAAAATCAATGCACAGCTTACAAGCTGCTACTTCCTTGCACAGGGAAACCAATTCTTCTATCGTTCCGAATTGTGTCCCTTTTCCTGTTGTTTCCAGCCTGTAATCAATTCCCTGAACCGGCAGTTTTAGGAGGTTTTGTTTTATTGTTTCATAAGCTTTTTCCTTTGATTCCTTCATATAAAACCCCGGATGGAACACCAGACTTCTGCCTCCTACCTTTCGTAATCCTTCGGCGGCTGCCTCAATTCTGCTAAGTGACTGCTCCTGCTTAAGCGCATCCTCCGCATTCAGATTCGTGTAATGGGAACCATGGGCTGAAAGATAAAAGTCATGTTCTTCTTTTGCACTAAATATAGCAGCTCTATTTTTATCCGTGACATTAACATTTCTTACAAATAACAACTCCATCGCATCCAAACCAATGGACTTTAAGTAGGGTATGGCGGAAGCATAATCGAATTTTTTACCTCCGAACCCCATAGGTAATCCTGATATTCCAAAAAGTAAACGCTCCATTTTCCTCCTAAATTTACTCTTATTGTAAATTTTTCACAATTCTTCCACAAAATATTGATTATTCTCCTAAAATATGCTATATTTTAATCTGTAGTTCTTTTTATGATCATGTAATATTACACATTTAACCAAGAGGTGGCTTAATGATACTTTTTCTTCTGTTTGCCTTACTATTGGCAAAGCTAAAAGGTTATAAAATAAAACCGTTACTCACGGCTTATGCGCTGTACCCCTACGCTGCCGTAGAGCTGTTCTATGTGCTTTTACAGGGAAGTATATTTATGCATAATTACAGTTTTATACGTTATACCTCTCTCATTAACAGCTTGTACATGTATACGCTTATAATTCCTGTCATGGTTTACAAATTATATAAACCTGGAATTATCGGCTCTGCCTTCATGATAGCAGGTACTCTTTTAAACCGTTTGGCAATGAGCAGCAACGGCGGAAAAATGCCGGTATATGCAACTCTGTCAAAACTTACGGGTTATTATGATCCTGTTGCCATCCAGTCTGTGGATAACATCCATGTGGCCGGAGACGCATCGGTAAAATTTAAATTTCTGACGGACTATATTGATACGGGAATCAGTATCTTAAGTATTGGCGATGTACTAATCCACTCTTTTGTCTTTATCGTAGTTTATTATTCCATAAAAGAAATTAACCGTAAAGGGCTTACCAATATTACAACAGAAAAGGACATTACTTATGAAACCCCTTGAGATTATTATTTTTGAATTTGTATTAGGCTACGTTTTACAGGGTTTTGCTATTGTGCTGGGTATCTTTGTACTTAACCGGCAGAAAATAACTTTAAAAAAATATTTTATTGCAAGTGTGCTCGTTATTATTATTTCTTATTCTGTCCGCTTACTGCCCATCAGTTTTGGTGTACATACAATATTAAATGTACTGCTTTTATTTCTCATCTGTGTTATTGTACTGAAGATGCCGGCCTACACAACGGTACGCTCTGCTTTACTAATAACCATGATACTATTGATCTGTGAAATGGCAGATGTTGCGGTTATGGTTGCCATACTCGGAAAAACAAAATTTGAATACATGATGACAGATTCCGTAGAGAAAGCCCTTATCGGATTTCCCGGTGCCGTATTCTTCTCGCTTCTGGTAACATCTGCTTACTTTATGATGAACCGTCAATATCTTCGGAAACTAAAAAAGGAAAAGGGTGAACCAAGTGGAAGCATTCGCGAATAACATAGCCGGTAAAATAGCCGGGCAAATGAATTTTGACAATGATAAAAAGGCGGTCATAGCCTATGGGTTAACTGCAATTATCCAAATGATAACTATCTTTTTCATCATATCCGTCATTGGTCTGCTATGCGGTTTCTGGTATGAAGGTATTCTTATATTTACCGGAGTCGGAATTATCAGAAAATCAACGGGAGGTGCACACTCAAGAACCATGCTGGGCTGTATTATAATCAGTGTTTTATCTGTTACGGTTTTATCCTGGCTGTCAAGATACCCGCTTGGTTCTGAAGTTAATCTGTATATTAACTTATTGGCATCCTGCCTGGTTTATATTGTATGTTTTATTGTTTTTTACATACGAGTTCCGGTAGATACACCAAACAAACCAATTGTCAGCGCTAATAAAATCAAGCGCCTCAGAAAACAAAGTTTTATCATTTTAACGGTATTTTTTATACTATCAATCACCGCAGTTTTACTCTCAGACTGGAATACACGGTTCCTAAGCATCGGGTCCTCCATAAGGCTTACCATGCTTTGGCAGATGTTTACGCTTACAAAAACCGGTGCATTTCTCTTTGGTAAAATCGATGCAAAAATCAAAGTGCCAGTAACCCGAACGTAATTTTTTATTACGGACTTCTTGTTCGGAATATAATTTTACACTTTGAAACTTACATATGTATATTGAAATTTTCTTCAATATAATTACAAAGAAAGGAGGACAAGTCCTATATGAAAAAGAAAATGTTTGCTTTAGCTGCTGCAATTGCTACTGTTTTCGCAACTACAATTGCTACTTCTGCCTGCTTCTGGTATTTTTATCAGCCGGAAGAACCCGATTGCTTAAAAGATCGTTAGTCAGCTTTTAATCGGATGCTTCACAGTATCAGTACTTACTGACATGCGTTAAAAATATGGTGTTGTATTATCTGTAATACAACACCATATTCTTCCGCTGTAAGGTGATGCAATCCGTGATGTTTTAAACATCCAAACACGAACTATATTAAACAAAGAAGGTGAAGTACTTGGGAAAAAGCATCCCAAATTTGAATAGCACAAAAAAAGGGCAGATCAGAACTATGTTTTTTACATTGAAAATGCTTGCTCTTTTCTTTTCCGCCATTCCCTTGTTTCAATACTTTTCCAACAAGTTTAACATAAATTTCAATAATAACAACTACAGTGTTTACGCAATCGGAATTACCCTGATCGTTATCTGCACTCTTATGTTTTTTTTGATGTTTATTTTTAACCGGAATGAAAACAACCGTCTCTTGCAGATACTGGAAATGTCCATCTTTATCATCGTTTTCATCATAGCAATATACGTCAGCGGAGCAAATGAAAGTTATAATAAGTTTATTTTTCTGTTTATCATTATTTCTTATACCATTGAATATGGCATGAATACCGGACTTACCATAGCATCTGTCTCTACAGGTGTGATTATTTTAATGGACCTTGTTTTTGATAATAAAAGCAGCCTAAACAGGTATTTTGAGAATGACCTGGCTTTGTTTGTCATGTTTTATCTGGCAGCCTGGACCCTGGGATTCTATGTACGGCTCGAGAAATCACATATTAAAGATTTAACGGAATACGCCAACCTCGACGGTTTGACCGGTGCTTATAACCATAGATATTTTTATGAACTGATCGGCAGTATTTATGATGAAAGTAAGAAAAAGAATAATCCTTTGTCCCTCCTGATGGTGGACATCGATTATTTTAAAAAATATAATGATATGTTCGGCCATGCTAAAGGTGATGAACTCTTAAAAGAATTAACCGCTATCCTTAAAACTCCCCTAAGAGCAACAGATATTTTGTGCCGTTACGGTGGGGATGAATTCTGTGTGATTCTGCCTGATACGGATAAGGAACTCGCCGCATCCATCGCCAATTCCTTAAGGGAATCGATCTACAATTTTGACTGCCCGGGCCAGGAATATCTGCCTCACGGCAAGATGACCATCTCCGTTGGAGTTTCTACATTAAATAAAGATTCGGAGAATTTTAATACCCTCATAGAAGATGCGGATATGGCTCTATACCGGGCTAAGTTTTTACGACGTAATAAAGTTGAAGTCTACTCCTCGGTTTTTGACCAGGTCTTGGAAATCGACAGCGGAAATTCGGATCTGCTGGAAAACATGAAATCTTTAAAAACGCTTATCACCGTTATTAATTCCAGAGATACTTATACCTATAAGCATGTGGAACGGGTTTTTAATTTTTGCAATATCATGGCTAATTATTTGAAACTTTCTGCAGGTGATAAAAAACTTTTGCTATACGGTGCATACCTTCACGATCTTGGCAAAATTAACATATCCAAAGAACTTTTGGTGGCTGATAACAAGCTGACGAAAGAACAGTGGGAGGAATTAAAAAAACATCCTCAGGACAGTGCCGATATTATTAAACAGATTGACGGCTTTGAAGAGGTGGTTCCCATTGTCTTGCAGCACCATGAAAAATATGATGGCAGCGGCTATCCTCAGGGATTACATGGTGAGCAAATAAGTTATTTGGCACGTATCCTAACCGTGGTGGACAGCTTTGATGCTATGACAAATCAAAGGACATACCAGAAAGTAAAAACCTTTGAGGAAGCTTTTAAGGAAATCGAACGCTGTAAAGGAACTCATTTTGATCCGGTACTCTCAGACCAATTCATAGAAGCGGTTAAGTCTTTATAAAAAGACGAATTAACAGCCAAAGATATCATAAAAGGGGTAAGGATACCTGATAACCCGCTTAGGAAAGTTTCGTTACTAGGGCAGTATCCTGTAACCCCCTTTTTGTTTGTATGTATAATTTCTGTTTTTACGTAATTATAAGTAACTATCCACTAAATACTATCCGAAAGTCACTATTCTCAAGATACCATCCTTAAGATACTATCTTCAGATACTCTTCCAGTCTTGCCAGGGCTTCACTAAAATTTCTGCGTCCATAACCCATTCTGAAGTAATTCCCCTTTACCTCATATACATCCCCTGGAAGTAAAAGAACTCCCTTTTTATGAATCAAATCTGTGCAAAAATCACGAACCGTACCGTCTGTTATAAGTTTGTGAAAGGCAATTGGCCCGGCAGCCGGTCTGTTATTAATGAATAAATGGGAATACTTTTTGAAAAACACTTCTGCTAAATTCAGGTTTTCTTTTATAATTGATCGATTTCTGTCAAGTATTTCTTCTTTGTGTTCCAGCGCTACCACCGACAGAAATTCACTTGGAGCGCTGCTGCAGATGGTGGTATAATACTTATATTTTAACATCTTTTCATATACATCCTGCCGTTGGGTCGCTATCCAGCCGATACGCAGCCCCGGCAGTCCGTACGCTTTTGACATTACACCCAGTGACAATGAATTCTCATAAATGTCACTAAACCAGGAATGTTTTTTACCGTCCCACTCCAGATCTTTGTATACCTGGTCACAGAATACAAAAATATTATGTTCTCTTGCAATAGAAGTAATATACTCCAATTCATCATCCTGAAAAGTATAACCTGAGGGATTATGAGGTGTATTAATAACCAGCAGTTTCGTCTCCGGCCTTATTAATTCCTTTAATTCTTCCAGATCCAGCTTCCAGCCGTTCTCCGACTGACGGAGGGACCAGGGAGAAACCTCACACTTTCGGGAAATCGCCACCTCATAAAGAGATTGATAGGCAGGAGACATATAGATGACATGATCACCGGTCTGCAAAAAAATCTGCATAAAATTAAAGACAGCTTCTTCCGCACCTGCATGGACCAGAATATTCTCTGCCCCACATTTTTCGTAAAGTCCGGCTATTTTATCCCTGAGCAAAAGCCCGCCTCTTACTTCAGTGTAGCCCAGCCAGGTTTCCTGAAATTTCTCCTCCGCTCCCGGTTCCAGGGAAAGCAGTTCTTTCACCGTCATGGATTCGCAGTCGGATTGAGAAAGCAGGTAAGGCGTTGAAAACTCATGTTTTTCATAATAATCTTCTAATTGAAATGTTCTTAAATCCATATCTTTCACTCCTTTTCATATCAATCATAACATGTCCTTAACAAATATGAAACAAGAATAGTAATTGGTATGGTTACAATCATCGTAGTAAACTAATCTCCAAACTCCCCGTTTATAATTTTAACAGCCGTCTCTTTTGCATTCACACTTTTTGCCTTTGGCTGGTTCAAACGAAGTGCAAAACAGGTTTTATCATTGCCTTTCTCAAAAAAACCTACAAACCAGGCGTCCGACCAGGAATCATCTTTTTTACCGCTGCCGGTTTTGCCGTATATTTTAATGTTACTCCCCTTGTTCTCTATAAGCATTGTTTCTTTCACCAGTTCCAGATTTTCTTCACGGAATACCTGGTTCTTAGCAAATATTTTATACATTACTTCCGTCTGCTGCCTTGGTGATATCAACAGGGAAGATTCCAGCCAGAATCCGTTAATATCCGGTAAAACATTACTTTCTGAATCCTTATTAATCCCGCTGCCGGCCCAGTGGCTGATATCCTGGTTACCATAATCTAATTTATCCAGGATATCCGTAACATAAGCTTTACTCACAAGATCAATTACTCTTCTGAAATACCAGACACTGGAATATTTAAAAGCCTGCCGGTAATCCATGTCCTGATTCCAGTCCTTTATGGGATATAGGGTATTGTTCCACTTCAGGACGGAATCCGACGGATCTATAACACCGCTTTCCAAACCCATAAGGCAGGATATGATTTTAAAAGAAGAACAAGGTGATGACTGATAATCGGCCAATTCCTTATTATAAATGTAATAGGAATTCTTATTCCCGTCATAAAATACCGCAGTCCCTTTCATTTCTCCAAAATAACTGCTGTAATCTACCTCAATATCAGCTGCAAGTTTTCCTGTGGTAATACCGTCAAGGTTCTTAGGTTGGATTTCTGCTTCTTCTAATTTATTAACTGCTGTCTCAATTTCAATTCCGCTTTTACTATTTTGGGCTGAACGGTTTTCTTTGCCATTACAATCTGTAAGGATTAAAATAACTATACTCAACACAATCATTGTTATAAAATTCTTAGAATAAACCATATATCGTTTTCCTTTCTTTTTTCCCTTCTGCTCCTAAACTGTAATTTGAACTGAATAGAAGTGAACTGGAATTCCTAACTTACCTTGTTAATAATATTGCTGATAATATCGCTTATAATATTTCTGATAAATAACTATAAATGTAATATTACACGTGTAATATTTAAATGCTACACTCGTAATACCTAATTGTCAATAAAAAATAGAGAACTACTAAAATTCATTCTCTATTTTTCTTTATCATATAGGTACTTTTCTTCTGCTTTGTTAGAATCTGCTTTGTCAGAAATCTACTTTTTCAGAAATATGCTTTTTTAAAATACTACCATCTTTCCATATAGATTTAATTACTGATCCGAAGCCATTCCTCCATCAGATATTCCAATTCCCTGTTCAGTTCCTCATTTCTGGCATATAATACGGCAAGCTCTCCCGCATCCGTATTCTGATTTGCCATTTCCTCATTGGTTTTTTTTATTTCCTGTTCAACAGCTCCCAGTTTAATCTCAAGTTTTGCTTTCTCTTTTTCCGGATTACCGGAAGTTGCCTGTTTCTTTCCTCCCTGATTGTCTTTCGATGGTAAAACTAATCTATTATCCTTATCTTCCCTCTTCTCAGATCCGCCTTTCTGCCTTCGTCCATCCTTTTGATTCAATTTTTCTTTTTTATTTAATCCATCCATTTGATCCAGCCCATTCTTTTGATCCAGCCCATTCTTTTGAATCGGTCCGCCCTTTTGATTCACACTGTCCTTTCGAACCAATCCATCATTTTGGCTGAACTCTTCTTTGATACTTTTAAAATAATCGTAATTTCCGCTATAACTCTTAAAAGTACTATCCTCAATAGCAATAACCCTCTCCCCGATCTTATTAATAAAATACCGGTCATGGGAGATAAAGAAAACCGTGCCTTTAAAAGTTTCCAAGGCTTCTTCCAGATTTTCAATGGATACCGTATCCAGGTGGTTGGTTGGCTCATCCAATATTAATAAGTTGATATCTTCATACAGTAACCGGCTTAACTTAAGCCTTATTCTCTCACCCCCTGATAGATGCTTGATTTTTTTAAAGACATTACCGCCGTAAAACAGAAACTTTGCCAGATATTCCCTGGCTTTGCCTTCAAGTATATTAATGTCTTCCCGGAAATAATCCAATACGGTAAGTTCTTCATTTTCAAAATAAAGCTTCTGCGGAAGATAAGCAAGCCTCACACTTGCACCCAGTTTGACCGTTCCCATGTCTGGTTTCTCTTCTCCCAGCAGTATTTTTATAAAAGTAGTTTTTCCACTGCCGTTAGCCCCGATCAGAGCCACCCTTTCCCCGTAATGAATTAACATTCCGGCCTCTTTAAACAGCTGTCTGTCACCAAATCCTTTTGCCAGCCCTTCTGCCTGGATGGTGATATTACCGGATCTTTCGGCAGCGTTAATGTTTAATTTCATGTTTCTTTTTTGCACCGGTTTGTCTATGCGTTCCATTTTGTCCAGTCTGATCTGCATACTGGCAGCCCGCTGAAAGAATTTTTTATTGTCTGCCTTTAAAGCCCAATCCCTTAAATCTTTTACGGACTTCTCCATAGAATTTATCTTCTTTTGCTGCTCCTTGTAATTTTCATACAATATCCTTACCTTTTCCTCTTTTAATTCCGCGTACCTGGTATAGTTACCTTTATAGGTGTCGCAGACCTTATCCTCAATTTCTATGATCTTGGTCACCACATTATCAAGAAAATACCGGTCATGGGATACAATAATTACCGTCCCTTTGTAATTCTTTAGATACTCTTCCAGCCATTCCACCGATTCCATATCCAAATGGTTGGTAGGTTCATCCAAAAGCAGTATATCCGGATTGTCTATCAGCAGTTTACCCAGTACCACCGTCGTCTTTTCGCCGCCGCTTAATAAATGAAATTCGCGGTTTAAAAAGCTTTCTTCAAATTTTAAGCCCTTACAGATCCGGCTCAATTTCTCCGTAACCTCATATCCGCCCTTTAATTCATAAGCCTGTATCAATTCACTATATTTTTTAAGGACCATGTCCAATTCACGTCCTTCATATATTTTCATTTCTTCTTCCAGCTTACGCATATCCAGTTCGATTTTCCGAACCTCTTCAAATGCCAGATTTAAGACGTCTATCACTTTTAACCCCGCCGGGTAATCCGGCATCTGGTCCAAATAAGCACAGACGGCTTCTTTGGGTTTAATTACCCACCCTTCATCATATCCGGGGGGAATTGGGGCATACGGGTAACCGGCACAGTGGTTTAAGGTTAATTGTCCGGAAATCAATTTCAAAACGGTAGATTTACCGCATCCGTTTTCGCCTATGATTCCAGCCTTCTCACCTCCGTTTACCATAAAAGTTATATCTTTTAGAACCAGTGTGGTATCCATATATTTTTTTACTCCGTCCAGTGCTATATCATACATTGCAAATCCTCTCTTTCCTATAAACAAACGTTAAATGGTGTTTTGCTGTCCGGAGAGGCACTTGAAAATCAGAAGTATTCCTATACAAAAAAAGCCGCAAGAAGCTAATTCTCCTTACAGCAGCAACAAACAATTATTCACTGGGACAGAATCAGATAAAGTGTGCAGCGCAAACTGCACTATTTAAAACCGATGACTGTCTTGTTTAATTTAATATGATTATTTGTAAAGTAAGTTTCCTCTTCGAATGCCTCATTCCATAAAAAGTACAACAAAAAAACCCGCGCTGGGTTATCATACCGATTATAAAAATCCTATTAATTTAATAAATTAATATTGGCAGTTCTCAGGTGTCATAACTTACTTTTCCCCTTTCAAATTATTAAGAAACGTTTACTGTGTATTCATTGTATTAAAGCTGGCAGGAGGTACTACAGAAGCGCTTCTTTTCTAAAGTATAACATACGTATAAGATTCAGCATACCTCATAAACATTTCAGAAATAAACCTGAGGATTTCCTATATATCCAGCCCGCACTAATAATATATCACTCCGGTTTTTCTTTTTGTTTTTCTTTTTGCTTTTCTTTTTGCTTTTCTTTCTCCTCTAATATCTCCAGAGCTTTTTGTGACCAGTTCACATAGGCCTTATACACCTCTTCACCGAATAGCACGGTCAGATAATAATAGAGATGATCTTCACCCTCGTTCATGACTTGTTTTAGATTATCGGTATAGAGTTTCATTCTGTCCAGATTCTGTATATGGCGGTCCATAAAAGTTTCAATGCGGTTTCGATTCTCCTGTACCGACACCGTGCTTCCAAAAAACAGTTTTAATAATATTTCATATTTTACATATTCTTTCGCTTCCGGCAAGACCAGCCATTCCTGCAGAGCATTTCTTCCGGCTTCCGTTATGGTATAGAGGTTCCGCTCCGGGCCTTTCTGGCTTCCGACCGACTGCTTAAGCACCAGACCTTCCTCTTCCATCGTCTTTAATGAGGGATAAATCTGCCCATAACCCACTTCCCAAAAATGGCTGATCATATAATCTATTTTTTTCTTTATATCATATCCGCTGAGTTCCTCATGATTTAATAATCCTAAAATAATATAAACGGTAGTATTTTTTTTCGGCATTTTCATCTTCCTTCCTAAAACAGTGTTTCTACTCTCTCCCTTACTTCACGCAGATACAGAGTGATTCCGCCTGCCAAATTCCGGTACAATAAGGCACAAAAGACGTTTCCTTGACACAAAATATCATTATAATATTTATACTATTAATATAGTTATATTATGATGATATACATGTGTCAAGATAAGTTGGTATACAATTATAAAAATATTTGACTCGGCGCTTTAGTTCCAGTAATTTCTCAAGGTCCCTGCCAGAACCCGGTATCAGAAATCCTCTGAAGTACAATTCTTCCACAACGGGACCTATAATCCCATTCCCGATGGTAAATAGTATAAGACTGACAATTACCATACCCCGGGAGTAATCTTTATATTGAACCAAAAAACCAGACAGTTTAAAATATTCCGGAACCTGTCTGAATATAGTCCGGAACAAAAACCGGGTTTCAATAGGTGAAACAAAACTAAACACCAAAGCACCAAAGATAAATAAGATAACGGATAAACCAATCATATGGGATATCGGTATTTTTTTCCTTACCAGATCCTGCTTCTTTCTAAAGTTTTTAGACTTATTTATGTTTATTATACACTTTAAACCAGAATTATAAAGTAGAATTATTACTGTTTACCGAATCACCCAATCCAGTAATTGTGCAAAGCAGTACTAGAATGGGGATTCGGAAGACTCTCCTAATACAATAAAAAAGGGACTGCTGCAAACCGTAACCTGAGCAAACCAACCAGTTATATTACGATTCAGCAGCAAATCCCTTTACTTTATTAACTTCGTGCTTTACTCAGCTGCATCCTGCTGTACCAGATCCTTTAAGTTACCAAAGGTATAGCCCATTTCTTCCCACTTGGTAAGGAGTTCATCCAGGATCTCGGAATTTGTTTTAGAAGTGCTGTGCAGCAGTACAATTGCTCCGGGATGAATCCGGCCCAATAACTTTTTAAATGCCTCTTCCTTGGTAGGCTGTTTATCAACATACCAGTCAACATAGGCAAGACTCCAGAAGAAGGTTTTATATCCCATGTCTTTTGCCATCTGAAGGTTATTCGTGCTGTATTTTCCCTGAGGAGGTCGGTAGAATTTAGTCGTCTTCTGACCGGTGGTATCTTCATATAATTTCTCCAGGCTTTCAATTTCCTTGCAGAAAGAATCCTTTGATGAAATTTTCGACATATCGGGATGATTATAGGTATGATTTCCCACATTATGTCCTTCCTCAACCATCCGCTTAACCAACTCAGGACTTGTATTTATATAGTTACCAACCAGAAAAAAGGTTGCCTTGACATTATGTTTTTTTAATGCATCCAGAATCGCTGCCGTATATCCGTTCTCATAGCCTGCATCAAAGGTCAGGTAGATAACCTTCTTCCCCGTATCCCCTATGTAATATGTATCATATTTTTTTAGTTCATCTGCTGTTGCATTTCCCGTAGGCGGTTTTCCCTCCGTAGAAAAGCCCAATCCCCAATTTCCTTCACCGGCTTCCAGTAACCTGTCTGTTTCATAGGCATTGGCTAAAAGTGCGATTCCGCCACCTAAAAAATAAGCTAAGCCAAATATAAGTATAACAGCGATTACTTTCTTATAATTAATATTAATCCTAATCACAACGAGCTCCAAAACTTGATTTTATTATAATATATTATAACAACCACCCAGGCATGACTGTATAACCCTGTCCTTTTTACCTGAATAAAGTATTATTTTCTAATTTTGTATTATACATATATAACAGCCGCCTTCCCGCTTTAAAACAGCAGCTTTGCCGCCTGCTTTAAGCTGTATAAATCTGCTATCTGCAGCTGCATTGACTTCTTTTCGCAGAATATATATAATAACCTAATATAAAGAAAAAACAGTAAAGACACCTATTATGAATTGTTTAATGAATTCGTTTATAAAACACAATACCCTAAGATTGGACTGAGAATATGATACAAAACATTGAACCCCAAATACTGCACAATGAATTTTTGCCCAAAACAGTAGAAGCTCACAGTATTATCTTATGTTACAAAAATGACTTAATCCTATGTAAACTTACCGGTCAGGAGATTACATATCCCGTTTATTCCGAAATAAATATCAACACAAATAACATGGTCTATGCTTTCTCCATTGATGAAACCGGTTATTTTCTTCTGAACTCCCAGGAGGAAACCAATCTCCCCGGATATACCTATGAAAACGTCCGGATCTTCCGGTCAAGTGTTCCAAAGGATCTTGTTTATGCCGGCATGGTGGGCTATCATTTGTATAAATGGTACCGGGATACCAAATTCTGCGGAAGATGCGGCAGTTTATATAATCCGGGCGAAAAAGAAAGAATGATGTCCTGCCCCCAATGCGGCAATACGGTTTACCCGGTCATCTCACCGGCTGTCATCGTAGGAATTACCAACGGCGACAAACTGCTGATGACCAAATACGCGGGAAGGGAATATGTTAATTATGCCTTGGTTGCAGGTTTTGCCGAAATCGGTGAAACTATTGAACAGACCGTAGAGCGAGAAGTTATGGAAGAGGTAGGTCTGAAAGTTAAGAATATTACTTATTATAAAAGCCAGCCCTGGGCATTTTCCAATTCCCTGCTGTTCGGTTTCTTTGCCGAAGTCGACGGAACTACGGATATTACCCTGGAGGAGACGGAACTCTCTGAAGGACGCTGGTTTCACCGAAGTCAAATCGACCTGGAGGAAGACGGCGTATCCTTAACCCGGGAAATGATTATAAAATTCAAAAACGGCTGATCATCGTTTGGCTTGTCTTGTATACAAAAAGCCAAAACCCGTGCCACAGATTCCTCCCAGGATATGTGCCGCATGGGCGATGCCATCCTCAGCTCCTATTCCGCTTATCACTTCCCCGCCCAAATAAATGACAAGAACCAGTATCAGGGTAATGGGTATTCTGCCGGCTTTCATCCCGGCGGCTGAGGAAAGCACAATCATCATGAATACAATTCCGCTGGCACCAAGCAGAGCCTGGCTGGGATAAAAAATAATATAGAAAAGTCCGGATACTACGGCAGTAACCAAAATCATAGCAAGAAACAGCTTAGATCCGTACTTTTCTTCCAGCATGGGGCCAAGGACTAAAAACAGCACCATATTACCGGAAAAATGGCTCCAGTTCGCATGCCCCAGCACATGTCCGAACATTCTGATATAGGTAAGAGGATCTGCCCAGGAGGATTTATAGGCACAGAAAAACAAATTCGTACTTAACCCGCCGGTTACATTCCCAAGCAGCAGTACTGCCAGGGCAATCAGGGCAAAGGTTAATGTTACGGGGGAGTTATATTGAAATGTAGTTGAAATTTTTTTCATAAGCAGCTTACCTTTCATTCTATTTAATCATATAATATTTTCCTGAATTCATTCTATCTATTAATCACATAATATTTCCTTGAATCATTCTATGGAGAACATAATCCTGCATTTCCCTTATAAACCCTTTATCCGGGATAAAAGTGACAGCCGGCGCAGTTTTTCACCAATCCTTACTACGCCGGCTGTGTTTTATGTCATCTTCCGTTATTTAACAACAATATTTAATATTCTTCCGGGAACATAGATTACTTTAACAATCGTCTTTCCATCTAATGCAGCTTTAACGGAATCCAACTCCCTGGCTTTTACTTCTGCTTCTTCCTGTTTTTCATCAAGGGATACGGGTAAGGTGGCTTTTACCTTGCCGTTTATCTGTACGGCTATCTCAACGGTATTCTCAATTGTTTTTGCCTCTTCATATACTGGCCAGGCTGCCTGATATATTCTTTCCTCCTGTCCTGTCAACTGCCATAACTCTTCTGTTACATGAGGAGCTACCGGATTCAAAAGTAAAAGTAACGTTTTAAATTCACCTTTGGTTACGGAACCCAGGCGGTAAAATTCATTTACCAATGCCATCATGGCCGCAATCGCCGTATTAAACTTCATGCTCTCATAATCAAGAGTAACTTTTTTTATGGTCTGGTGCATTTTGGTTTCAATACCGGCAGAGTAGTCATTGCCGTCAGTCAGCACATCTTTTAACTTCCAGACTCTGTCCAGAAAACGGCGGCAGCCTTTTACACCTTCGTTGGACCAGGCCGCACTTAAGTCAAAAGCTCCGATAAACATCTCATAAGTTCTTAAGGTATCCGCACCGAATTCATTAATAATATCATCCGGGTTAATTACATTGCCTCTGGATTTGGACATCTTTTCATTATTTTCACCCAGTATCATTCCGTGAGAAGTTCTTTTTTTATAGGGTTCAGGAGTATTAACCAGTCCCTGGTCAAAAAGGAATTTGTGCCAGAAACGGGAGTATAATAGATGCAGGGTGGTGTGTTCCATTCCGCCGTTATACCAATCCACGGGCATCCAGTAATTAAGCTCTTCTTTACCGGCAAAGGCTTCCTGGTTATGAGGATCGATATATCTTAAAAAGTACCAGGAGGACCCGGCCCATTGAGGCATGGTATCTGTTTCTCTGTGAGCCTTACCGCCGCAGTGAGGGCAGGTGGTTTCCACCCAGTCCGTCATTTTAGCAATGGGGGATTCTCCGTTATCGGTGGGCTCATAGCTTTCTACTTCCGGAAGGAGCAAAGGTAATTCGCTTTCCGGAACAGGCACATATCCGCATTTCTCGCAATGAACAATGGGAATCGGCTCTCCCCAGTATCTCTGACGTGAAAATACCCAATCTCTTAATTTATAGTTGACCTTTTTCTTACCGATGCCGTTGTCATCTAACCACTCCAGAATCTTCCGCTTCGCATCTGCTACTTCCAAACCGTTTAAGAATTCAGAGTTAACCAGTTTTCCGGTAGAAGTATTGGTAAAAGCAGCTTCTGCTACAGCTCCTCCGGCTACTACTTCCACAATAGGCAGTTCGAATTTTTTGGCAAAATCCCAGTCTCTTTCATCATGGCCAGGTACTGCCATAATTGCACCGGTACCATAAGTCATTAAAACATAATCGGAAATCCAGATAGGAATTTCTTTTTTATTTACCGGATTTACGGCAGTCAATCCGTCTATTCTGACACCGGTCTTTTCCTTCACCAGTTCTGTTCTTTCAAAATCGGATTTTTTGGCAGCCAGTTCACGGTAACTTATTAATTCCTCATAGTTCTTAATTTCATCTTTATAACGATCAATTAACGGATGTTCCGGAGAAATAACCATATAAGTCGCTCCGAATAAAGTGTCCGGTCTGGTAGTAAAGACTCTTAAGTTTTCCTGCTTTCCGGCTATCTTGAAATCAACTTCCGCACCGACGGAACGGCCGATCCAGTTTACCTGGGATACTTTAATCTTTTCGATATAATCTACCATATCCAGATCGTCTATTAATTTATCTGCGTACTCTGTAATTTTTAACATCCACTGGCTCTTAACCTTACGCACTACCTCACTGCCGCAGCGTTCACAGACACCACCTACAACCTCTTCATTGGCAAGGCCGACTTTACAGGACGTACACCAGTTAATTGGCATTTCGGACTTATAGGCAAGACCTTTTTTAAATAACTGTAAAAAGATCCACTGGGTCCATTTATAGTAATCCGGATCTGTGGTATTAATTTCCCTGTCCCAGTCAAAAGAATATCCCAGGGCTTTTAACTGTTCGGTAAAATGTTCTATATTTTTCTTCGTTACAGTCTTAGGGTGAATATGATTCTTAATCGCATAGTTTTCCGTAGGAAGACCAAAGGCATCCCAGCCCATAGGATATAATACATTATACCCTTCCAGTCTTCTTTTTCTGGCTATAATATCCAGTGCGGTATAGGGTCTTGGATGTCCAACGTGAAGTCCCTGTCCCGACGGATACGGGAATTCCACCAGCGCATAAAACTTAGGCTTGCTTTTATCGGTGCCTACTTTAAATGCTTTCTCTTCCTCCCAGATCTTCTGCCATTTCTCTTCAATTTCTTTAGGTGAATAAAACTCACTCATTATTATTTCCTCCTGTTAATAAGATAGAATCCGGCTTACCAGACTCCAGCGCAAACGCGCTGTCACGGAAGTGATAATCTTTTTTGTGCGCAACATGTGTATACTGCCTGGAAGATTTTTATTATTTAGCCTTTCTACAAATTCTATATAATAAAAATAACCTCTTCGTCTCCAAATTCTAGAGACGAAGAGGTTCTATCCATGTTAGAACTGCTTTCCGCGGTACCACTCTAATCCATCCTCCATAGGAGAATGTACTCATATAATCTGTAACGGGATCTCCCGCTCTGCCTACTAATAATTTCAGTCAGAGAGCTCCAAGGCGAGTTCAAAGTCCTTTTCTGCCACTTTCCCCCTCCAGTGACTCTCTGTAAGACAGGTTTCTTTTACTACTCCTTTTCCCAGCCATAATTTGATATTTTTATACTTTATTGTATCATTTCTTAAATCATTGTCAAGTAGGTAAAATAAGAATAACGGGAAAATTAATTTTAAAACGAGTTATTCTTACGAATTAACCATTGAATTTTCCCATATTTTTCTCCTCACATACCCGGATTCCATGATAAAACATCCAGTTTAAGGGTGTATCAATATTCAGCTCCTCACCCAGCCGCACCACTTTTCCGGCAAACATCTCAACTTCGGTCAGGCGGCCATTTTCCAGATCCTGAAGTGTTGAAGGCTTATTATGAAAAGGCAGCCTTTTAATGGTTGCTTCCTGAATCTCGATATCTGCTTCTCCCAGATCAATACCAAGGCGGCGGGCGATTAACACTACTTCCCGCATGGCAGCCCGGCGGATCGCATTGGCATGTTCGCTGACCTGGTAAGCCCCAAAGGGAATTCCCAGCATGGCACAGGTTAAGTTTTCTCCGATATTACACATGAACTTAAACCACATCCCCTTCTTCATATCCGGGTCTATGTCATACAGGATACCGCTGGCATCAAATAACGCTTTTACCGCCAAAACCCGCTCCGACAGTTCCCGGTTATCCGCTTCGCCAAAATGCACCTTACCCCATTCGGGAACTGATTCCACCACTCCGTCTTTCATAGCTACGGAAACCCTCATATAGGAGTACATAACATGCTCCCATCCATAAGCTTTTGCTACTTTTTCCTCGCTGTCGATTCCATTCAGCACGCAAAGTATATGGGTATTCTCTCCAACCTGATTCCGGATGTCTATTATCGCCTGATTAAGGCCGGTATCTTTTACCGCTATAATAATTAAATCTGCCGGATCGTTTTTAAGCTCCGGAGTAATAACCGTAAACTTATATTGCGTACCGCTTACTGTTACCCCCTTTGACTCCAGTCTTTCCTTTCGCTCCCCTTCTGCAAGTACGCGGAAATTCTCTTTACCCAGGTATTTATCTAACTTAGGCGCAAAAAATACACCCATTGCCCCTAAACCAATCAAAGTCACTTTTTTTATTACCATATTTTTTTCCTCTCGTAGATTCTGTTATTAACTTAGTGTCAGGCCTAAAACGAAAAGTGTTTTTCTACTCCACTTTTTGGCAAGTATGCCAAGTAAGCCTCTACTCTATCCCTTTTCACAAGTACTTTATCTTATTATATCCATACTTTTATCAATGTGCAACTGTATAAAACGGACGGTACATCCAGTGCTGCCGGCTATACAAAAATACTGAGCTGATAATCCGGCAGGTATCTGTAAATTTTCCTGTAAAACCATATAGAATTTTCAATAAGCCAGAAGTATCAACAGGCTGATGTATGTATGCAGAACAGCAATCAGCAGCAATTGGCTCAATTATGCAGACAGAGCAGACAGAGGTATCAATTGACATAGAATTTTACTAATGTTATAATAAGCCCATGAGCTGCGGACAATTTTCAGCAAATCGTCGTTTTCTGCTGACACCGGATATATGAGGATGAAATGCAGATTCACGCAGGAATTTATTACAGCGTCCATTGCCGGACGCATTTTTTATTTTAATGGAAAAATGGATTCTATGCTTAAAAAGCCCTACCGGCAGGATACACCTGATACACCCAAGGAAGTTTCCCGCTGCCACAACAGCTTTCAGCGCCAGTGGAAGTTTTGCCTGACTCGTTTTATGTCAATAGGATTTGAGTTTCGATAGAGTTAACATTCCGGCATAAGGACAATTAATTTGTGCTGCTGCAAAAGCGGCATTACCAAATCAGGGCGAAAGAAAATCTTTATTAAGAAAGGCTGCCACAACGCAATTCTTTCACTCTATATTATGTGGCGGTATCGCAGTCCAGTCTGCGGTAATAATAGGTAAAAGATATGGGACTTAATGAAACCCCATCCGCAAATAGAATACACATCGGTTTTTTCGGCAGGCGCAACGCCGGTAAATCCAGTCTGGTTAATGCTGTAACCGGACAAGCCCTTGCCGTAGTTTCCGATGTAAAAGGAACCACCACCGACCCGGTTTATAAGGCTATGGAGCTGCTGCCCATGGGTCCGGTCATGATCATTGACACCCCGGGTATTGATGATGAAGGAGGCCTTGGAGAGCTGCGTGTGAAAAAGGCAAAGCAGGTGCTGAATAAGACAGATATCGCCGTTCTTGTTGTAGCTGCCGAAGAAGGAATGCAGGATACCGATTTAGACCTTCTTCGTACCTTTACGGCTAAGGAAGTTCCCTACCTGATCGTATATAATAAAACCGATTTACTTGACCGCATACCGGCTGTCAAACCCAATGAAATCTATGTCAGTGCAAAAGAGCAGACCGGTATTCATGAACTTAAGGAAAAGATTGCACACTTGACGTCCACGGAAGATGAGAAATTAAAAATAGTTGCTGATTTATTACACCCCTCCGATTTTGTAGTGCTGGTTACCCCCATTGACAAGGCTGCTCCAAAGGGCCGGTTGATTCTGCCACAGCAGCAGACCATAAGAGATATTCTGGAAGCTGATGCCACTGCCATTGTAGTAAAGGAATATGAACTGCGGGATACCTTAAGCCAGCTGGGAAAAGAACCTGCCATGGTTATTACCGACAGCCAGGTATTTTCAAAGGTTTCCGCAGATACCCCGCCCCATATCCCCCTGACCTCCTTTTCCATTTTGATGGCCCGGTACAAAGGCCTCTTAGATACAGCGGTAAAAGGCGTTGCAGCCGTGGAAACACTTAAGGATGGGGATAAAATACTGATATCCGAAGGCTGTTCCCACCACCGCCAATGTGATGATATCGGTACGGTAAAAATCCCCCGCTGGATGAAAAATTATACCGGTAAGAACATAACCTTCGAATTTACCTCCGGCACCGAATTCCCGGAAGATTTATCGCCTTATAAACTGATTGTCCATTGCGGCGGGTGCATGCTTAATGAACGCGAGGTACGTTACCGTATGAAATGTGCTGTGGATCAGGGAATTCCCATTACGAACTACGGAGTAACTATCGCCTATATGCAGGGAATCTTAAAACGCAGCTTAAGGATCTTTCCCCATCTGGCAGCCATCCTGGATGACGTCAGATAAGACTGTCCGCCGAAGCAACTAAATACCTTAATGAAAGATAATATTGAAAATGAAAGGCTGCCTGATGTGATTCACTTTTTTAATGGCAGTTCACAGGTTAAAAGCATGAGAACAGAAACCGATAAATTAGGCCAGCTGGAACTTCAGGATTATGAAATATATGGTTTGCAGACGAAGCGTGCGGTAGAGAACTTCAATCTGAATAACAAAAAGACTAACCTTCACCTGATCTATTCCCTTGTAAAAATAAAAAAAGCGGCAGCAATGACTTATCTGAACAACGGTGCCGATGAAAAAGGAATCTATACAGCGGTGGTAAGTGCCTGTGACCGGATTTTGACCGGTGAAGCGGATGATCAGTTTATAACCCAGGCTTTACAGGGAGGTGCCGGTACCTCTACCAACATGAATGTAAATGAGGTCATTGCCAATCTTGCTCTGGAACAATCCGGTCAGCCTTTCGGTGCCTATGAAAAAATTCATCCTCTGGATGATGTAAACCGCGGACAATCCACCAACGATGTTTATCCAACGGCGCTGCGTATCACTGCGATTGAAACCCTAAGGCAGTTAAGTGAGGAATGCGCCAGGCTTCAGGAAGCTCTTCAGCAAAAAGAGAACGAACTGGAATCGGTTAGAAAAGTCGGCAGAACAGAACTTATGGATGCCGTGGCTATTACACTGGGTGCAGAGTTCGGAGCCTATGCCCAGGCTATTGCCCGTGATAGATGGAGATTATATAAGGTGGAAGAACGGCTGCGCCAGGTCAATATCGGCGGAACCGCAATAGGAACCGGAACCAATGCTGACAGGCAGTACCGTTTCGGGATTATTGAAAATCTGAGAAGTTTGACCGGTATTGGGCTTGCTGTCTCGGAATATCCCCTTGATATTACACAGAACAACGATGTTTTTGTGGAAGTTTCCGGATTGTTAAAAGCCCTGGCGGTTAACCTTATGAAAATAGCGAATGACCTGCGTCTTATGAATTCCAATGCAATCGGCGAAATTAAGTTGAAAGCACTGCAGCTTGGCAGTACCATTATGCCGGGGAAAGTAAATCCGGTAATTCCTGAAATGGTTATGCAGACCGCCATGCGTGTTATGGCCAATGATTATGCCATATCTGCTGCCGCAGCCCACGGTGAATTTGAACTGAATGCTTTCCTTCCCCTGATTGCCGACTCCCTGTTAGAAAGTCTGGAGTTGTTAAACAATTCCGTCAGACTCTTCCGCGAAAAATGTATTGCTTTTATTGAACCAAATCTGTCCAGGTGCACTCTGCTGCTTGATTCTTCCCATGCTTTCGCCGCAGAATATGCCGCCCGGCTGGGCTACGAAACCGTTACCCGGATTTTGGAACAATACGGCGGCAACATACCAAAAGCGAAAGAAGTTCTAGAAGAAATGCTGAAAGGTTAAATTAACTCAACTTAAATTGTATATCTACTTTAAAGAAGGCTGCCTTTCCGGCATAAACCGGAACCTGGCAGCCTTTTATGACCTTACTTCCGATATAATATATATTAAATATTGATTAATTGCGGATAGCCAGGCTAAGTTCCCGGTTTTGTATCATATAATTCTATAAAAGAAAAGAAAAAGAGATGTAAACATGCTAAAAAATAGTAAAAAATATCCTATCCTGAAAATTTTTCTTCTGGTTTTAATCTTCGGCCTGTTATCTTTATCTATTATAAGGAATTTAGTTGATATCTATGCAGCCGCTCCAAACCAACAATCCGTATGTGTGCCGATCCTGATGTATCATCAGGTGAAAAACAGCAACTTCGGAAAAGATGTAATAAGCCCCTCCGAATTTGAAAGTGATTTAAAGTACTTAACGGAAAACAACTATAACAGCATAACCATGTCGCAGCTCATCGACTATGTGTATAATGGTGTGGAACTGCCGCCAAACCCGGTTATTCTATCCTTTGACGACGGTTATGTCAGTATTTACAAAAATGTTTATCCATTACTGAAGAAATATAACCAGAAAATTGTTCTATCCATTGTGGGTAAAAGTACGGACGATTTTTCAAAGGTTGACGATGATAATATTAATTATGCTTCCATGACCTGGGACCAGATCTCCGAAATGGATAAATCAGGGTTGGTTGAGATCCAGAACCATACTTATAACTTACATAAAATACGCAACGGTAGGTACGGCTGCTATCCCATGGCAAATGAATCCATAGACCACTATGAAGCGGTAATTACGGAAGATATTACTACCTTACAGGATAAAATACAGTCCATAACGGATAAAGCGCCGACCACCTTTACCTATCCATATGGCAAATATAACAATTTAACGGAAAGCATTATTAAGAAAATGGGTTTTAAAGCAACACTATCGTGTACATACGGAGTTAATTTAATTGACAATGATCCCGAAACTCTCTATGGCTTGAAACGGATATGCCGTTCTCATAACCAGCCTATCGATAAACTGATTGAGGGCGGAATGAAGACATTGAAATTTAGAAATGATAAGTAAAACAAAAATTTCATACATCATAATTTTTGTCGATTTGTCACGAAATATGTAAATTTTCATACTATAATAGTGGTATATATATTAACTGTTTACACTGTAGAAAGTAAGTTTCATTATAGAGTTGTTTGAAAATCATTCATAATTATACTAAGACCAAATTAAGATGAGTCCTATTTGTTTAATAATTATAACAGTAATTCCTTCTTTAATAATCCTTCCGAGGGGCAACTTTCGGAGAGAGCATGAAAGCAAGGTGAAAACTTAAAATGAAAAGCCCAAAAGCAAAAGCATCGGGTAAACAGCTTTACTTATATATATCATCTGCAAAACCATTAAAGGATTCCTCTAATATCCGGGCGGAAATTGTAGCCTTTGCGCTGCAATTTATAGGGAATCCTTACAAATGGGGCGGCGTTAGTTTAACAAAGGGAACAGACTGTTCCGGATTTACCCAATCCGTTTTTAAGAACCATGGGATCAGCATTCCGCGAACCTCGAAAGCTCAAGCGGCAGTTGGCCGAAATATTTCCCTGGACAGCAGAAAACCTGGAGATTTAATTTTTTATAGAAAATACGGTACCATTAATCATGTTGCACTCTATATCGGAAATGATAAAGTAATATCCGCAGGCAGTACCCGTACGGGAATCCGAATTACAGAGTATAATTACAGAGAACCGTATAAGGCCGTCAGCTATATAGATTAATTAGTAATGAAATACCCTCCTTGTATAATTAATTCACTAAGAAATCATGCCATTTATAATCGAGTAGGAGGAAAATCATTAATTGATTTTCCGTCCTCTCACACCACCGTGCATACCGTTCGGTACACGGCGGTTCAATAGAATTAACTTACTTGTAAATATCTTTCTGACATCGTTATAAA
>JAEZSL010000379.1 GCA_023443925.1 Bacillota bacterium
CACCGGCTTTGATTATCTTGCCGGCACCCATGGCTACCATGAAATCTGCGTATCTGGAAGCCAGATTCAGATCATGAAGTACCATGATGATGGTACAGCCGTGTTCTTTATTCAGCTCCTCCAATAATTCCAGTACTTCCATCTGATACGCCATATCCAGGTAAGTTGTCGGTTCGTCCAATAATATCACATCTGTTTCCTGGGCTAATGCCATGGCAATCCAGACCCGCTGCCTTTGTCCTCCGGATAAATTATCTACCGTATCATATTTTAATGCCTCCAGATTGGTGGCCGCCATAGCCCAATTGATTATCTTTTTATCCTCTGCCTTTAATTTTCCCAGTCCCTTCTGATACGGATACCTTCCATACGATATCAGTTCTTCAACGGTAAGCCCTTCCGGTGCTACCGGGGCCTGGGGCAGGATTGCCAGCTTACCTGCCAACTCCCTGGTGGGCATCTTATGAATTTCTTTCCCGTCTAAATAAATGGCTCCCTTTTTTATATTTAAGATACGCCCGATTGATTTTAATAAAGTAGATTTTCCGCAGCCGTTGGGCCCGATAATCGCTGTGGTCTTGCCCATGGGGATTTTTATGCTTAAATCGTCTATAATAACTTTATCGCCGTAACCTGTCTGTATGCTTTCTACATGGATGTTTTCCAACGTTCTTCCTCCTTCCGGCTGTATGAATGCTTCCGAAATACTTTTCTTTTCGTTTACAGCCTGTATTACAGCCTTATAATTTACTATAAATTAACTGTTACCTGGCTTTATAAAATACTCAGTTATACCAGGCATTATCTGCCGGCTGTCCTCCGGTTCATTACCAACAGAAATATAAAATAAGGTGCTCCGATAATGGATACTACAATACCCGTCGGTATTTCTGCCGGTTCCATAACCGTTCTGGCAATAATATCTGCTCCCGTAACCAGTACGGCCCCTACCAGCGCGCAGGCCGGAATCAGTATCTTATGCCTGGAACCTACCAGTCTTCTGGAAAGGTGCGGTGCTATTAGGCCGACAAAGTTAATATTTCCGCTGATAGCAACACAGGCTGCCGCAAGGGCTACCGCAAGAAAGAGCAGTTTCCGCTTTTCCTTAACCACGGCCAGCCCAAGCCCCATGGAGATTTCATCCCCCATGGACAGAATATCCAGTTTTCCCGCCATAAAAATAAGGACCAGAAATCCTGCCAGTATCCAGGGAAACAATGCAATTACAGATTTCCAGGTGGAATTCCATATACTTCCCGCCTGCCAGGCTGCCAGAAATTCCGCCTGGCTATCGTCCAGTTTCAGGATTAGCAAAGTCATGGCAGCATTAATGCCGGCTTGAATGGCGACACCGTTTAAAACCAGTCTCATGGGGGAAATGCCGTAAGTTCTCCGGTTTGACAGGACGTAGATCACACTGCCTGTTAACATGGCACCTGCTAAGGAGAACACCGGTAACGAAATGATTTTTCCCATCGTCAGGGTACCGCTTAAAGTCATAAAGGTCAGTACTACAATACCCGCCCCTGCGTTAATTCCCAAAAGACCCGGGTCTGCCAGGGAATTCTTTGTAATTCCCTGCAAAATACAGCCGGATAATGAAAATCCGGCACCAACAAGCATAGCAATCACAATTCTGGGCAGCCGGAACTGGAATATTACAATATTGTCCTTTGGGGAGCCTTTACCGGCCAGGATATGTAACATATCCTTTAACCCGATATCCGTATAACCTGCGTTTATGCTTAAGAAAAACAGAACCGGGAGCAAAAGCGCAATAAGCAGTAGTATTATGTAATAATTTTTTGGATTCTTCTGATTCATTTACAAGTCCCCCTTCTGTTTTCCTGCAAAGTATAAAAACACGGGAACTCCTAACAGGGCGATAACCGCTCCTACCGGCAGCTCCGCCGGAGGGTTGAAGGTTTTCGAAAACAAATCGGCAGCCGTCAGTAACAAGCCTCCCAAGACCGCACTGATGGGGATAATCAGCCGGTAATCGGGGCCAGCCAGGAATCTTGCAAAATGAGGCACCATCATACCAATAAAAGTAACGGTACCTGCTACTGCTACGGAGGTTCCCGCCAGCAGTACCACAAACAGGGTGCCAAGAAATTTAAGCAGTCTTGTTTTAACTCCCAGGCCCAATGCTACTTCTTCACCCATACTCAAAACGGTTACCCCTCTAGAAATAATAATAGCACCTGCCAGAGCCGCCAATATAACAGGCAGGGCAAGCTGTACCTGTTTCCAGCCGGTTCCGGACATAGAGCCCATAGTCCAGAAAGTGACATTAAGAGTATTGTTGCTGCTTATTGTTATCCCCTGGCTTAATGCCGATAAAAGCGTACTTACGGTAGCTCCTGCCAGCACCAGCTTCATGGGATGATTATTTCCCGGAACCAGATTACTGATGACATAGACCAGGGAGGCTCCAAGGGCAGCTCCAAGAAAAGAAGCTATCACAATCTGGGAATAGGACGCTCCTTTAAAATAAGCAAAGCACAAAGCAACTGCCAGACCCGCACCGGAATTAAGTCCCATAATCCCCGTATCTGCCAGGGGATTTCTAGTCATACCCTGCATAAGCGCTCCGGCCACGGCCAGGGCACTGCCTACAAGAGCAGCTCCGATTACTCTTGGCAGACGCATATCCCGGATCAGCAAATGACCGGAATTATTGCTGTCGAAATCCGTAAATGCTTTTATTACCTCTGAGACCGGAAGGGACGCTGCACCCTGGGTAATGGATATCAGCATGAAAAAAGCCAGAAGTATCAGCCCGGCCGTTATAACCGCACCTGCTATAAAAACTCTGCTTTTATTTATTTTATTCGTTTCATATTTATTTTTCATTACCAATACTGCTCCCGGATATTTTACTTTTTATTTTAATGGATACATGGTGGTGGTACATTAGCAACGAGTTATATTTATTTCTTCTGCGGCTATGTAATTTATAGCGCGGTTAATTGTAAATTTGCAGAAGTTAATGGAAAACAGCCCAATTAATGCGGCCCCGGTTACAATACCGGGACTGTATCAATCTGGCTGTTACCGCATCCTCACCTTTATTCAGCTAAGAGTGCTTCTGCAATCATATTAACTGTATACTGCATTGCAAGTCCGCTGGTCGCATGGCCGGCACCGTCAAGCCTTACCACATGACCGGCCTGCACCGCTTTTAATGACTTCCATACGGAATTATTCTCAATTTCCTCAAAGATTGCTTCATCTCCGTCAAAAACATTGACAAAAATATAATCCGGATTCATGGCAACAATAGCTTCCATGGATACCTGCTCATAATTTTCCGAAGTTGTATAACCTTCCGGCGGGTTCAATCCAAGGCCCGTTTCCTTATCATATAAAACCGGGCGGTATGCACAATAGTACTTATCCGCATCCATCAAAGACATTTGGAATACAGTCTGTCCTTCATATTTTCCCTGTAATTTATTACGAACCTCTGCTATCTTGTTATCAAAATCACTTATTACTTCTTCTGCCTTATCTTCCCTGCCAACCAGTTTACCTACTTCACGAAGACTTAACTTCCAGTCCATTTTTGTCTCAGGACCAAAAACTGCTACCGGTGAAATTTTTTCAAGATTTGCTACATCAATACTGCTGGGATCTGCTACCTGATGCAGGAACACGTCAGGCTGAACCTCTAACAGCAGTTCCAAATTTACCTCTGCAGAACCAAGGTCAATTACTTCTCCCATTTCCAGTTCCTTAAAAGGATCCCAGGTTGCAAGGTAATTCTCGGCACCGGAGGCGGCCACCGGAGTTATATCCAGTAAAAGTAAAGTTTCCCAAAGAGGCAGGTAGTCCGTTGCAATCTTTACCGGTTCCTTCGTGGTGATTACTTCCCTTCCTGACGCATCAACATATGTATATGGATATGCTTTCTCCGCAGAAACGGCATCCTCCTGTGTGTTCGCTGCTTCTTCCTGTGTATTTGCGGTATCTGACCCTGCCGCAGCTTCTTCAGCTGCATTTGTTTCTGCTGACTCAGCCGTTTGAACCTTATTCCCATCACCGGTGGCTTCAGAAGCCTTTTCTTTACTGCATCCAACTGCAATAACTGCCACTAACGCAGCTGTCATAATTAGCCTGACCATTTTTTTCATAATATCTCCAATCTGTGTGTTTAGGTACACTTATAAAATAAAGATGTTGAAGAAACTGTCTTTCCTTTTTTAATTAAGCCTCTCCTGAATATTCAAGCTCCGATTGAGGATTCATTAAACCGAGTTGAAAAACAGTCCTCTGTTTTTACTAACAGCTACATTTTTATGACAATCATTCTTCAATCAGTGATCATGATTGTGATTGTCATTCTCATTTGACTTATAAAATATATCACACCTATCAAGATAGTAGAATAGATTTTTTTCAAATCCGCCATGGATTTTTTTCAAAATTATTGCGGTAATGGCTTGGAGAGATGCCGGTATATTTTTTAAAAATGCGGCTGAAATGCAGGGGATCCTCATATCCCACCATTGCTGAGATATGGGTTATGGAATAATTTTCATCTTCCAGAAGCTCTTTTGCGCGCTCCATTTTGCAGTGTATGAGATATTTTTTCGGGCACATACCCATTCTTTTTAAAAACAGGTAATGAAACTGCCTTGAATCCATATCGATTTTTTCGGCTAATTGGGAAACAGTTAAACTTTTATCCAGGTTGTTGCTTATATACTTTAAAATTAGTTCCGTAGTTTCTTCTTTGGTATCCGGAGTTGATTCTCTGGCGGACTGAAACAGTTTTTCTATAATTACATACAACATAGTTTTTCTTTTTAAAACCATCATTGGTCCCCGCTCTTCTTTGAGCTTAAAGAGTTCCTGTAATAAGGGTTCCAACTCCAGGCTGTTATTTAAACCAATATGAAAAACCGTATTATTTCCTTCCAGGTATTCTTTCGTTCTATCATCCCCCGTGATTTTATAATGAAGCAGTATGTATTTCCACTCTGCATTTCCCAAAACCTCTTTATCCAGTTCAATGCCGGAGCCGGCATGCAGAATTGTCCCAGGCTCCAGTATCAGAGGACAATGATTTATTGTAAATCTGGCTTTTCCTTTTATGGGTATCACAATACCGCAGACACCTTGGGAAGTGGAACTGTTTAATGACTTTTTCCCTGGAGCTATGGTAATGTTATATATGTCACTTAGTTCAATATTTGCTTTTGTAATAGACAGGATTAATTCATTTAAATCAAAATTCATATTACTCCTTTCATGTACATTAACCAAATAGGTAATTTAGAACAGCAGATTGGTTAGTTAAAGCTAACTGATATAGATAGTACTATGTATAGCCCAATTTGGCAAGTACATATAACAAAAACATGTTAAAGATTAATCCTTCCTTTTTTGGCCTTATAATGCAATTGAGTCAGCGAATATCTTTATGGTATGATATCCGCTGACTCAATCTATTTATTAGTGTATTATAATTTTAGGTTTTAGAAGTCGCTATCGCTGGAATAACCTTCCTTAACAAATTCTTCATCGTCAAAATCTTCATCTGTTAAGTCTTCGTCGTCATCGAACTCATCAACTTCGATTCCGTCAATGTCATCCATTCCGGACTCCGCATAATGGAAGTTTTCATAATCATCATCAAAATCTTCTGAGATTAATAACTCTTCATCCATATCACTGTCTAATTTAACGGAACGGTATCTCTTCATACCGGTACCGGCAGGAATTAATTTACCGATAATAACGTTTTCTTTCAGACCAATCAATGGGTCAATCTTTCCGTTAATTGCAGCTTCTGTTAAGACTTTAGTAGTTTCCTGGAAAGAAGCAGCGGAAAGGAAGGAGTTGGTAGCCAGGGAAGCTTTGGTAATACCAAGCATTACCTGCTTACCTTCTGCTATCGGTAAACCTTCTGATTCCAGTTTTTCGTTGATATCGTCAAAATCCAGAGTATCTACTAATTTACCCGGTAATAATTCGGATTCGCCGCTGTTTTCGATGCGGATCTTCTTAAGCATCTGACGTACAATAACCTCGATATGCTTATCGTTGATCTCAACACCCTGCAGACGGTATACGCGCTGTACTTCCTGGATCATATAATCCTGAACGGCACGAACGCCTTTTATCTTTAAAATATCATGAGGATTAACGCTACCTTCTGTTAATTCATCACCAGCTTCCAGTATATCACCGTCTAAAACTTTGATTCTGGAACCGTAAGGAATTAAATATGCTTTGGATTCACCGGTTTCCTCATTGGTTACGATTACTTCACGTTTTTTCTTTGTATCCTTAATGGTTACAACTCCACCAAATTCGGCGATAATTGCAAGACCCTTAGGCTTTCTGGCTTCAAAAAGTTCTTCGACACGGGGAAGACCCTGTGTGATATCATCACCGGCAACACCACCCGTATGGAAAGTACGCATGGTAAGCTGTGTACCAGGTTCACCGATCGACTGGGCTGCAATAATACCTACTGCTTCACCGACCTGAACGGCTTCACCGGTGGCCATGTTGGCACCGTAACACTTGGCACAAACACCGATATGGGATTTACAGGTAAGAATGGTACGGATCTTAATTTTAGCATTAAATCCGGCTTCTTCTACCTTTTTGGTTGATACGATTCTGGCAGCTCTTCTTGGAGTAATCATGTGATTTGCTTTTACAATTACTTCACCGTCATCATCTGTGATGGTTTCACAGGAATATCTTCCGGTGATACGTTCTTCCAGACTCTCGATAACTTCATTGCCGTCAGTAAATGCCTTGATCCACATACCGGGAGTTTCTTTGCCTTCACAGCAATCCACTTCGCGGATAATGAGATCCTGGGATACGTCTACAAGACGACGGGTCAGGTATCCGGAGTCGGCTGTACGAAGCGCGGTATCGGAAAGACCCTTTCTAGCACCGTGGGCGGAAATGAAGTATTCCAATACATCAAGACCTTCACGGAAATTTGATTTAATAGGCAGCTCGATGGTACGCCCGGAAGTATCCGCCATAAGACCACGCATACCGGCAAGCTGTTTAATCTGCTTGTCGGAACCACGGGCACCGGAGTCAGCCATCATATATATATTATTGTATTTATTAAGACCACTAAGAAGTGCTTCCGTAATATTATCATCGGCAACCTTCCAGGTATCAATAACCGCTTTGTATCTTTCATCTTCCGTCATAAGACCACGGCGGAAGTTCTTGGAGATTTCCTCCACTCTCTTTTCTGCTTCTTCAATGATGGTTTTCTTCTGGGAAGGCACTGTCATATCGGAAATGGAAACTGTCATGGCAGCTCTGGTTGAGTACTTATAGCCCAGTGCTTTGATGGCATCCAGAGTCTCTGCGGTTTTTGTAGCACCATGGGTATTGATACACTTCTCCAGAATCTTCTTTAACTGCTTCTTGCCAACATGGAAATCAACTTCCGGTAACAGGAAGTTCTCAGCTTTGGAGCGGTCAACAAATCCTAAATCCTGGCTGATAATCTCGTTAAAGATCAAACGTCCAAGTGTAGATTCAATTGTTTTGGTCTCTACAACACCGTCGCTATGAACACCGGATTTTCTAACCTTAATAAGGGCATGCAGCGTAATGGCAGCATTCTCATAGGCCAGAATTGCTTCATTTACACTCTTAAAGTAGTGGCCTTCACCCATATCACCGGGTTTTTGTAAGGTCAGGTAATAGATACCAAGTACCATATCCTGGGAAGGAACGGCAACGGGAGCACCATCGGAAGGCTTTAATAAGTTGTTTGGTGAAAGCAGCAGGAATCTGCATTCTGCCTGAGCTTCCACAGATAAGGGCAGATGGACAGCCATCTGGTCACCGTCAAAGTCGGCGTTGAAAGCAGTACATACTAAAGGATGAAGCTTAATTGCCTTACCTTCTACCAATACAGGTTCGAAAGCCTGAATACCAAGTCTGTGAAGGGTTGGGGCACGGTTTAACATAACCGGATGTTCTCTGATTACCTCTTCCAGTACATCCCATACTTCAGACTGAAGTCTTTCTACCATTTTTTTAGCTGATTTTATATTATGAGCAGTTCCTCTGGCAA
>JAEZSL010000021.1 GCA_023443925.1 Bacillota bacterium
TTCCTCCTTTTTTAAGCTATATTACGTTCAATCGACTTGGTTTGACGGCAAGAAGCTTAAAATCTATACTTGATACGCCGGAAGACTTTGAAATGCATATCATCGACAGTAATTCCAAAGATGATACCTGGGAATATCTAAAGTCATTAAAAGACAGCCGTATTAAGTCTGTTACCCGGCTGGTTATGAATTATGGGCCGGTATTCGCGTTAAACTTAAATCTTTCAAAAAGGAAAGAGGATCAGTACTTCTTTTCGGTAGACAGCGATGTGGTGATAAAGACAAAAAACTGGCTTTCCCTCTTCATGGATGTATTTAATACGTTTCCTGATGTTGGAATGCTGGGAGTTCAAAGACCGGCACCCTATTTTCCTATATACCCGCAGGTTATTCCAAGAACCAAAGACAATGTTACCTATCTGGAACTTAAGAACGGGTATGTAGATGTACTTCTGGATTTCGTACACGGTTGCTGTATGGGTATGAGCCCTGAATTAATTAAAGAAATCGGTTATTGGAGTGAAGAAACCTGCTACGGCGATGCTGAGCTTTCACCAAGGATTATAAATTATACGAATTTCAAAGCGGGTTTTATGAGTGATCCTACTATGATCTCCCAGATCGTGATCGACATGACCCAGAGTATTACCTGTGAAGAATGCTCTGTAAGGGAATACTGTAAACTGGACAAGATTGGAAATACATGCTTCAATATTCATAGCAATTCTTATAAAAATACTCCTTTTGTTACAAAATTTAAATGGAAATACCTGGAGTTTTTTAAGGAGCTGGAGGAAGGAAAGAGGACTGCTTATTGTGCTTCCGCCAGTGATCAGGCTTCGATCGATACACATGTCTATAACAAAGAATGGGCGTTAGAGAATTTGAATTATTATAAGGAAAACAGCAACTAAGTAACGAGGTCAGCACCAAATAATATATATAATGTAAATTAAAAATTAAACCTGTTAATAAAATTCATGTATGTTTTATTAACAGGTTTTACTTGTTGCCAGAAGGAATTAAACCTGAATATGGTTTACCTTTTAAAGCGGATTATTCATATAATACTTGTAAAATTTTAGGTATTATGGTAGAATAAGGAAATCACAACGTTATAATAATTAAATATAACTTGGCAAACTTATTGAAAAATAAGGGCGCAAAGCTAGAGCCTGTTAAAAGATTATGATTATCTTTTTATGGTAGTTCAGTTGCAACTTGAGTAGAATTGATCTAATTCTCTTTGGTTGTTTTTTTATCTCAGGAAAGGATACATGTCATGAAATAAATGTTTTCCTGAAAAGGTGATTTAAACGTATTAAATCAATAGATTTATCCATAAATATACTTCAGAGAAGGATGGAAAGAAAATTATGGAGTTATATCAGAAATTGATTAACGGTGGAGAAAAGCTTGCGGTAGTGGGTCTTGGATACGTTGGTCTGCCAATCGCAGTTGCATTTGCTAAAAAAGTTAAAACCATTGGGTTTGATATTAACAAGGCTAAAATACAACATTATCAAATGGGAGAAGACGTAACAAAAGAGGTTGGAGAGGAAGCTATAAAAAATACTACAATCGAATTTACCTGGGAGGAACAAAAACTAAAAGAAGCTAAATTTATTATTGTGGCGGTGCCAACACCGGTCCATATTGATAAGAGACCTGATCTGTCACCTGTAACAGAAGCGTGTGTAATGATTGGCCGTAATCTGACAAAGGAGTCTGTCGTAGTCTTCGAATCAACGGTGTATCCCGGGGTAACAGAAGAAATATGTGTGCCGATTTTAGAGCGTGAATCAGGATTAATATATGGAAAAGAGTTTAAAGTAGGTTATTCACCTGAACGAATTAATCCTGGTGATAAAGTCCATACGCTTAAAAATATAGTAAAAATTGTAGCGGGAATGGATATTGAAACAAGAGAAACGCTGGCTAAGGTATATGAATTAATTATTGAAGCAGGTGTACATAGAGTTGGAAGTATTAGAGCGGCGGAAGCAGCCAAATTAGTAGAAAATGCCCAAAGGGATATAAATATTGCTTTTATGAATGAACTTTCTATGGTATTCGAAAAGATGGATATAAATACGAAAGAGGTCATAGAGGCAATGAATACAAAGTGGAATGCACTTAGATTCACGCCGGGTTTAGTCGGTGGACATTGTATCGGTATAGATCCTTATTATTTTATTTATCAGGCTGAAATGCTTGGATATCACTCTCAGATCATATTGGCGGGAAGAAAAATTAATGACGATATGGGAGGGTATATCGGAGATATTATAGTAAAGAGAATAATTAAGGCTCAAAAGCTTGTAAATAAAGCTAATATTTACATTATGGGTATCACCTTTAAAGAAAATTGCCCTGATATCAGAAATTCAAAGGTATTTGATATTATATATAAATTAAATGAATATGGTGCTAAGGTTACGGTCGTTGATCCGCAGGCAGATTGTTCCGAGGTAAAAGCAGTTTATAATTTAGATATTGTGGATTTAAAAGACGTGAAAGAAGCAGATTGTATTGTATTTGCAGTTGCTCACAAAGAATTTGCCGAATTAACAAAAAATCAAATAAATAGGATGTTTCGAGCACTTCCGACACAGGAAAAAGTGATTATAGATATAAAAGGTATATTTGATAAAGCTGAAATGGAAGATATCGGTTACTCCTATTGGAGTTTGTAAGAAAAGAGGTGGATATGAAAGTTAGAAAATTAACAGGGTTTGAAAAAATCTTATTATTTATTTTATTTTGTATCATTATTGCAATTTCTGCATTTGCATATATCAAATATATAAAAGAGGATATTAAACCAGCCGCGCAAACTCAAAATGATGTAACAGACTCTATCAGCAAAGCAATGAGCCAATTGCAAACGGATGATTCCAGGGAAGCCGAAATAATAAAAGATGTTAAAACCTCTGAAAAAGTAGCTGCACTAACCTTTCAAGGGTTATCTGATGCTAAAACAAATAAAGAAGTTCTTGAGCTCTTAAAAACTTATAAAAGGAAAGCGAGTTTCTTTGTGCCGGGGATATTGGCTGCAGAAGATACTGAGTCTATAACTGCAATGTACGCAGAAGGCAATCAGATAGAAAGTAATACATTAAAAGAAACGAAACACATGGAAAAGTATTCACCACTGGAATTAGTTGATGATTTCTGTAATACCAATCATATTATTCAGTCTATTGTAAATAGGAAACCTGAGGTTTTATTGTGTGATTCTACCGAGTATACGAAAGAGTTACTAAAAGCCGCTTATGCATCCGGAAATCAAAAGGTTATTAAGAGTACCCACTATTTAAATTACCAAAGTTTTAGTAGTTATGAACAGGCTTTGGAATATATTAATAACCTGGAGAAAGGCAGTATTCTAACTTTTAAAATGAATGGAGTACTGGATAACGCAGAATATGAATCTGCAGAAAGAGAATCCACTCCGGCCATCGATAAAGCCCCGGATCTTAATGAGATTAATTCCTCAACGGAATCTTTGGCAGAGCCATCATTAACGGAACAGGAAAAAATACTTCTAGTAGTTGAATGGGTATTAAAAGCTCTTAATGATACCAACTACCAGACTGTATTTGCAGATGATCTGAACAATTATTATGATGGGGATTATGATATAGAGTTTAATGATCTGAAAAGCAAAAATAATGGGGTTCTTGCAAATGTCTTAAAAAATGTAAAAACGAATAAAAATAAAGTAGCTCTTTCTTTCCGAGGTATTGATGATGAAATTAAGTTGACTGAAATACTGGATTTCCTGGAATTTAACCAATTACAGGCGACTTTTTTCGTAACTGCGGATGAAATCATACATTACCCGGATAGAATAAAGATGATTTTAGATAAACAGCAAAGTATTGCGAATGGAGGTATGACAGGTAAGGATCTGACTACCATGAAATTTGATGAAATCTGTTTGGAGATATATAAATGTGATAAGCTTTTAATGGAAAAATATTTTATAAACTGTAATTTATTTATGCCTGCATATGGGAAATATAATGACCTGGTTCTGGAGGCGGCAGCGGCTTTTAAATATAATGTTGCAACTTACAGTAAGGTTCCGGTTTCAAATGAAAAAGCGACTCTGGATGAAATTATGAATAAATACAAGGACGGTTACAGCAAAGGTGATATTATCTATTTTAATGCGAGTTATAAACAGATTTTAAATGTAATTACACAAATATATGCATTTTACATTAAAGATAAATATAATGTATTTGATGTGGAAACTTTGATTAATAGTGTAGATGACGATCAAAAATATAAGGTTGAAAGTAAGATAAAAGACGAAAGTATAATAAAAGATGAAACTGAGATAAAGGCCGAAAGTAATATAAAGGCCCAAAGTAAAATAAAGATCGATAGTAAAATAAATACCGAAAGTAAAATAAATTCTGAAAGTAAAAAAAAGGCCGAAAGTAATATAAAGGTCGACAGTAAAATAAATGCCGAAAGTAAGAAAAAAGCTGAAAGCAAGATAAAAGCCGAAAGTAAAAAAGATGTCGAAAGTAAGAAAAAAGCCGAAAGTAAAATAAATACCAAAAGTAATAAAAAGGCTGAAAGTAAAATAAATGCCGAAAGTAATATAAATGTGGAAACTAATAATAAAATTGAAAAAAATAATAAGACCGGGGCTTTTTATAACACAGGAACAACGCCTACCAAAGAAATAAGCTATAGCCGCCAGATGCCAAAATATCTAAGTTCTTCCGTTGTTAATTCGGCTTCCAAAACCGTAAAACGTACAAATCAATCAGAAAAGACAGGTTATTCAAAAAAGAAACTGGATGCCCTACGTAAAGAAAATAATAATAAAAAAGCAGCAGTTATTAATACGGTGCATACAACGGAACAAGCTCTCAGCTTTACCTTCTATGGTGTTAGTAATAAGCCGGTTACAAAAGATGTATTAGAAAAGTTAGATTCAATAAATGCAAAAGGTACATTTTTCGTAACCCAGAAAGATTTAGTAACTAATGCAAAGGAAATAAAAAATATAGCAGACAAAGGACATGAAATCGGGATATGTTTGATAATGCCTGAGAAAGCAGATTATTATTCTGTTTGCAGGGATATTTTAACAATGCAGAGCCAAGTGAAAAAATTGTGCGGTAAAAAGCCAACCTTGGTAAGATATGCATATACCGTGGAGCTGTCGGATGAAATACTGGAAGCAGTATCCAGTACAGGATGTAAGATTGTATGGCAGGATTTAGCACTTACCAGTTCCAGATTAGGAACAACTGCAACGATTGATGATGTAATCCGGTTTGCCTTTAATAGCGGTAATGTAACGGTAAAAAGAGGTTATATCATTTATATAAGATTGGATTACTACAAAGACACTGCCTTGGTGGGTAAGCTTATACTTAATATTGTAAAAGACAGAATTGCACCAATAACTTTTAACGACGGATATGTGAATAATGGTTCATCCTATGCTATAAAAACTTTGGGGAGCTTACTTTCCAGTAAAAAAGTATATACTTATCCCTTAACGGAGAAAGCCATTTTGCCGGCCGTGAAAGATGCTATTTATCCCGGACAGTTGTTAAAAATAAATCCGACAGATCAATTTAATTATATGAAGGGGCATTATATTGGGAATCTTGATGTTAATACACCTTCAACTTTACCGGGATTTACACCGTCTGAAGTAGCACAGCTGGATCAGACAGGAAGATTTACTTATGACCGAGTTTTATTTTTAACCTTTGATGACTGGGGTTCTGACAAACCAATTACTCAAATACTGTACGTGTTAAATAAATATAAGATAAAGGCAAATTTTTTTGTCAGGACCAGCTATGTGCAGGATAATCCTAATTTGCTGAGAGCAATTTCAGAGGCAGGGCATGATGTAGGCAGTCATACAGATAAACACCTTCCTTTTGCTAATTCCCGTACAGGTAATGTTTTTGATGTCAGTACGGAGTTTACGTCATTAACTTATGATGAAATTAGTCAAAGGAGAATTGATTTATTAACCTCTTATAATAAACTGCAAAGTATTATTGGCGATGTTGAAGTAAATGGAAGGCCTTCGTTAACAAAAATATTCAGACCTCCTACGCTGGCAATGAGTAAAGAGGGTATGGAGACCGTTTTTGATATGGGCTTTCAATATATTGTAAGCGGAGATTATAGCACCCATGATTATGATGAAACCGATTCTGCGGTATTTGCAAATAATCTGATCAATGGTTTAAAGCGCAATGATGGTTCTATACTGCCGCTATATAACGGAAGTATACTGATTATGCATATGTCTGATGACAGCTTTAACCCAACTCCTGCAGCCGATGTTACAGCACAGGGTTTAGATATAGCAATACCTAAATTATTGGCAGAGGGATACAGATTTGCAAGATTAAGTGATTATTTATCTGATAACAAAGCAGTTGATAAATAGTTAAAAGGAGCTTTTTAATTTATCACATAAAGTAAAGGCGAAATATGGAGAATAAGAAAAGGAAAAAAATAAATCAAGACGGCAAGGATATTCTTTTGGAAACAAAGAACGATAGGAGAATACTGCCAAATGTACCGGATAAGACGGAAGTACGCAGTAATCTGGACCGAAGAGGCACGAAAGCCAAAGATATAACAAGCGGAATGATTTATGATTATATTGATAATTTACATAAAGGCCTCCGTTATAAAGTACAGTATGATGTAATGGTAACCTATAAAAGAGATGGGAAAAAGGTTAGCTTTACCTGTTTGGGTATTGATATATCCATGTCTGGTATTTTACTCAATATTACGGAAAAAGACCAGATCGAAGGAATGAAAAAGGCGGATAAGATTCATCTGAAATTTGAGATTTTACCGGGTACCATGCCGGAAGGTTTGGAGATGAAAGTAAGTATAGATGCTGAAATTGCCAGAACGAAAAAAGTATCAGATACAGAATTTATGTGCGGTTTGGCATTTAAGCAGCCATTATCAGTTTATGCGTCTAAGAGGAGAGGCAGATTTATGCTGACCATCTCCAGCATATTACTGCTTTGTATTACAATCTTTATTGTCTTTATGCGTGCAGAAAGTATAATCTATTTTAAATTTAATAAATGGTTATATTTATACAGTATTATTACCGCAGGTTTTTTACTCAGCAGATATGCTTTTGGTTCCGTATACCGGGAAGTACCAATCGATGTTAATTATACACCAGGTGTAACCATCTTAATACCCTGTTTTAATGAAGAAGAGTGGATACAAAGAACGATAATCAGCTGTATGAATCAGGATTATCCGGTGGATAAGTTAGAGGTAATTGTAATTGATGATTGTTCTGCGGATAAATCGGTAGAAAAAATTGATGAAATATGTAAGAAACTCTATGAAGCCGGTGAACAATATGATGTTAAAAAGCGGTTAAAATATATCGTACAGGAAGTGAATGCCGGTAAAAGGGAAGCATTAGCGAAAGGCGTATTAGAAGCAAAACATGATCTTATCGTGTTCGTAGACTCCGACAGCTTTTTGGATCCTTTTGCAATCCTCAACCTGGTTCAGCCCTTTAAAGACCCTAAAATGGGCGGAGTTTCCGGAAGAACAGATGTGGCAAATACATATACCAATAATTTAACGAAAATGCAGTCGGTCCGCTATTACATAGCATTTCGTATTATGAAAGCAGCGGAAGCATATTTTGATACGGTAACCTGCTTATCAGGACCTTTGGCATGTTACCGGAAAGAGATTATTTTAGAAAACCGGGAGGCATGGTTAAACCAAAAATTTCTGGGGCAAAAAGCAACCTTTGGCGATGACAGGGCTATGACGAATTTTGTATTAAAGAATTACAGAACAAGTTATCAGGATTCAGCAATATGCTCTACGGTTGTTCCTAATAAATATAGTGTTTTTCTAAAGCAGCAAATGCGTTGGAAACGCTCCTGGCTGCGGGAGTCACTGATAGCAGGAAAATTTATGTGGAAGAAAGAACCATTTGCAGCGCTATCTTTTTATATGGGATTAGTAGTGCCCATAGCAGCTCCTGTCGTAGTAATATATAATCTTTTTTATATACCGTTGACCCAAAGTATTTTTCCAAAAACATTTCTTATCGGTTTGATTTTAATGTCCCTTTTAATGAGTGTAGCGCAAATGTTTCTGAAAAAGAGTACGACATGGATTTTTGGTTTATTATTTTGCTTTTATTATGAAGCTGTTTTATTATGGCAGATGCCAATCGCTTGGATTACCTTTTGGAAATCCACTTGGGGAACACGTATGACACAAGGTGATATTTTAGCAGCAGAAAAAAAGAGGCTGGTATAGAACTGGCATAAGAAGCAGGCATAGTACAGAATAGAGGTGGGGCTCATGAAATCATCAAGGAATAAGGATAAAATCAAAATTCTGCGCGGCATAGTAGAAGGTATTATTATTGCAGGATTGCTGGTTATATTAATACGGGCATTTTTTGTTTTTGATCAATATGAACCCTATGATAAAAATGATAATATTATCGTAACAGGTGAGGATAATGGATTCCTGGGAATATCCTATCTGTCAGTAGACAGAATTGGAAGCGAAACAATGATTGGTACGAAACGGATGCAGGAACATCTGGAAGCGCTGTATAGGAATGGATATGTTACAATTACGCAGGAAGACATAATAAATTATTATCAAAATGGTATGGCACTTCCCCAAAAAGCATTATTTTTAATGTATGAGGATGGACGGACCGATACTTCAATATTTGCCCAGAAGATAATGCAAAAGTACAACTATATCGGAACCATGTTAAGCTACGGAGATAAACTTAAGAATAACGATAATAAATTTTTAAAAGGAAAAGATTTAATTGAATTAAGGAAGAGCACCTTTTGGGAATTGGCGACGAATGGTTACCGTTTATCTTATATTAACGTATTTGACAGATACAACAATTATTTGGGCGAGCTTAGTTCAGTGGAATATTATCGTATTAAACCTTATTTGGACAGGGATTATAACCAATATCTCATGGATTATATAAGAGATAAGAATTTTATACCAAAAGAGTCCTATACTCAGATGGCTGCCCGTATCAGAAAAGATTATCAGCTTATGGAAGATACTTATATGAGAGAAACAGGGGAAGTACCTATATTGTATGCATTAATGCATTCGAATACAGGAAGTTTCGGAAATAATGAAAAAGTTAGTGCTGTTAATGAAGCAAATATAAAAGAATTATTTACGATGAACTTTAACAGGGAAGGTTTTTCTTTAAATAATAGAAAAAATAATATTTATGATTTAACGAGGATGCAGCCGCAGGCTTATTGGTATCCAAATCATTTACTTATGAGAATCAAAGATGATACCAACGCAGACATAAATTTCATTGATGGTGAAATAAAGAGAAAAAAGGACTGGGAAGTCATGAAAGGAGCAGCTGAATTTAATCGTTCTGTTATAGCGCTTACCTCAGAATCAGAAAGTAATGGGCTGCTTCGTTTGAAAAATAGTATAGATTACCAGGATTTTAAATTATCGGTTATACTAAAAGGTAATAAACTTGGTACACAATCAGTCATTATGCGGGCGGATAATAAGTTAAACAAATACTTGTCCGTTAAGCTTCAAAATAATTATATCGTTATTGAAGAAAATGGGAAACAATTATTTGAGCTTGATTTAGATGAATATGATGGGATCAAGAAGCAATCCATTGATGAAAATGAGCAGGAAGCGTTAAAAGCAGAGTATGAGCTATATACTAAGAGTTCAAGATTTGGAAAAACCACCAGTATGGTTAGCCAGTCAAAGGTCATAGAAAAGGACGTCAGAACCGTAGAAGAAGGCGCACAAGAATATGTTCCACCAATTCAGATACAGGAAGCAGGAAAAAGAAATCTTGAAATCATATTAAGTAAAGATAAGATATCCTTAACAATAGATGGTAAGGAAGCGGTGAAAGATTTATCTTTATCCGGAATGTCCGCAGGTTATGTTTATCTGGAATCGGCCTGGGGAGAATATGGATATAGTCAAAGAAATATTGCTGATGATGTATATGATGGTGTGTTTGAGAATCTTAAAATCTGCCGCATTGATAATAATAGTGATATTTTATATGACAATCAGATGCACGGTCCGGAAAAGGGAAAATATTATCTTAACAATATATGGAATAATGTTCTGGATTGGTTTATTAAAACACTATAAAATAAATTTAGTACTGGAGTGATGAAGTATGAGAAGAATAAATTCTGCATATATCCTATGTGCATTATGCCTGTTCCTTTTAGGCTGCGGAAATAATAATTCATCGGAGATCAAAGATAAAAATAGCAGCCAGACAACCAGGAGCGATCTAAAGAAGGATGGAAAAGAATTTTCAGTATGGATTGCTTACTGGGACATAAAAAACTTCGATCAGGAAATAAGTTCGATTAAAGACAGTATTGATAATATTTGTTATTTTGCTGCTTACTTTAATGCAGAGGGTAAATTGTTTATCCCAAAAGAAATAACAGATACTTATAAGCTGGTTAAGAGCAAGTATGGAGAGAAGAAATATAAAAGCTATTTAACCTTTGTAAATGATTTATTAAAACCGGACGGCACCTCTTCGCTAAAAGATACGGAACTTTTATATACTTTATTTTCATCTCCGGAGCAGATAGAAAATCATGTAAATGAGATTATCACCATGACTATAAATAATGGTTATAACGGAATCGAAATTGATTATGAGGGCATTAAAAAGGATTTAAAACTGTGGGACTTATATATAAAATTTGTTAATCAGCTTTATATAGCAGCTTCGGCTAAAAAAATTCCGGTAAGAATTGTACTTGAACCCAATGTGCCTGAAAAAGAATTAAAATTTATCGAAGGTCCGGAATATATCATGATGTGCTATAATTTGTACGGAGCAGGTACAGTACCGGGGCCGAAAGCCAATAAAAAGTTTTTGCTTCAAATGGCTGAGAAGATGAAAGCCTTTCCTGGAAAAATTAATTTTGCTCTTTCCTCCGGAGGATATGACTTTGCAGGAGACGGAACAGCAAAGCAGGTAACGGAAATCGAAGCAGTAACTTTAAAAAAAGAATATAATGTTGCTGAAACAAGAGACAAGGACAGTAATTGTATCGTATTTCAGTATAAAGACTTAAAAGGTCTGTCGCATGAAGTATGGTATGCGGATAAAGAAACGTTAAAATTCTGGTATAATGTTATCAGTAAACAGGGAGATTATGGATTTACCCTGTGGAGGATTGGGGGTAACCTCTGCGATAATTTGCAATAAGTGATTCTGTTTCTGAATAAGTAAGTATATATATATTACAATATAGAATATTAAAAGGCATTATAATAAATGTTGGGGTGTGTAAATAACACATTCCAACATTTATTATAGAGCCTATTAAAAAGAAGTTGCCTCAGCAGCTTCTTTTTTGTGTTAATAACCAATCTTTATAATATATTTATCTTAAGCAGCTATATTAGAAAGGATGTATAAGAATTGGCACGGTCTAAACCAACGTATTATATCTGGAAGACAGAAGAAATGAAAGAAGAAGAATTTCAACAGATAAAAAAATATTGGACATCACTTGGGTTCCGGACGGTTACTTTTCTGGATGGAAGCAGCAATAAGGATATAAAGGAAGGATTAAAGGCAGTGATAAAGAATCATATATCTTCTTGACTATTGTACAGAATAAATAGAATTGATTTTTACATGGAGCTATAACGCATATTGCAATAAAATAAAGTGGGGATTTTAATGGTTGCTGGATATGTACGTCTATCAAGAGATGATGATAAAAAGAATTATATTTCGATAGAGAATCAGAAGTTATTGATTAATCAGTTTGCGTCTGAATTAGGTTATATCATAGATACCTGGTATGAAGATGATGGAATATCTGGCTACAGTTTTAACCGTCCTGGTTTTAAAAAGTTACTGGATGATCTGGAGCATGATATTGATACCGTCATCGCGAAAGATTTATCACGAATCGGGAGACATAACGCAAAAGTACTTTTACTTCTTGACGATTTTAAAGAACGCGGCAAACGTTTATTACTTGTTGACGATAATTATGATACCTTAGCTGCGGATGATGATATTATCGGTATTAAAACCTGGTATAATGAGAGATACGTAAAAGACACAAGCAGAAAAATACGTAAGGTTATTCGGGCACGTCAGGAAAAAGGCACGTTGCTGTTAAGAGTACCCTTTGGTTATGCCAGGGATAATAATGATAAATCAAAAATAGTTATGATTGAAGAAGAAGCAGGGTATATTCGACGGATTTTCGAGTTGTATCTGCAGGGGTACGGGTACCGGAAAATTGCTAATATACTTACAGAGCAGGGAATACCTACTCCCTCCATGATGATAAATAATAGATATCTGGCTGAGGGTAAAATATTAAAATATAAAATAACAACCGTATGGACAGATGGAATGGTGTCTGAAATATTAAAAAATGATTTTTACATAGGCAACTTCAGAACACATAAAAGAGCTAGGGTTACAATAAACGGTTCGGATCGAAGAGTATCAAAGGAAGATCAGATTCTCTTTGAGAATAACCACGAATCTATTATAGATAAGAATTCTTTTGATCTGGTACAGGAAATTATGAAAAAGAGAATACATTCTAATTATCGGGGGCAGGGCAGCGAAGGGAATATTTTTGGAGGATGTTTATTTTGTAAAGAATGCGGCAGCCGCCTGACACCCATTCAACGTAAAAATAATACCAATCAAAAATACTATCTATGTAATACATATAATCAAAAAGGTAAAAGATATTGTGAATATTCACATCTGATTAACGAAGCTGATCTGGCAGAAGATTTTATTAATTATATAAAACTATGCCGTAATGCTTTTGAAGAAATCATCAGAACGTTCAATATGAATGATTTTACAGATGAGAAAGAGTCGATTGAGGACAAAAGAAGATTATTAATTGATTCCCTTGAAAATAATAAAAATAAGTTAAAAGTTCTGCTTTCACAGAAAATCAACGAACTTGCAGCAAATGCTCGTGACGCAAACATTATTAATGATTCCTATTCTGAACTGATGACTGAAATCATAACTAAAATAAATAGTTATGATGCTCAGCTGCAATTACTGGACAATTCCAGAAGTGATGAATCCAACCCCCAGGGTAAATTAGTTACTGCTTTACAGGTTGTTGATTCAATCATTGATAAAGGCAATATTACCCGGAAGGATATTGAGCTTCTGGCTGATAAAATTATTGTGGATCAAGACGGCCTGCCGGAAATAGTATTAAAATACAACCTGAACAAATCAGCTAAATACAGTCCGGCTGCGGTACTCAACCAATACGAGGATGAGATTATTCTCACAACCATGAAATTGATTAGGCAGGAAGACAGAACGTATACCTCGGCAAAGCATTTGTCGGAAGAACTGACGAAACTTGGTTATAAAAAATATAAAAAGGCAGTTCGCCCGTATATTCAGATCATGATTAACATGGGTATCCTGAATGAAACAAAGAACCGGCAAAGACCTCATGAAATCCTTGTTTCAAAAGATGAACTGAGTAATCGGATCGATCTTTACATGGAGTCTATGTCAAACCGGAGGTCTGCAGAGCACCATGTAAATTCAGAAGTTATAATTATGATTAGAAGATGCACAAGTACACTAGATTGTATAATTGAAAAATTTTTTAAATAGGTTAGGAATACATATAGTAACAGATTAAT
>JAEZSL010000147.1 GCA_023443925.1 Bacillota bacterium
AATTCTGTCAGGGCAGGAGGTAAAATACTTTTTTTACTCTGGAAGGTTGTATTTCTTTATTCTTTTTATAAAATTTACTAAAAGCTTTTACATCCTGAAACCCGGTACGAAAAGCCGTTTCCTTGACAGATGCTCCGCTTCTTAATAATTGATCCGCCAGATTAAGCTTGTACATGGCAATGAATTTCTGCGGTGTAACCCCTAAGGTTTTTTTAAACAGTTTGATAAAGTAGGACTTATTTAAGTAAACCATATCTGCAAGGCCCTCGTCCGTCAGATTTTTATCAAAATTCTGCCTGATCTGCTCCACTGCAAACAAAATTCTTCCATCATGAATTTTATAGGGTTTTAGAAGATCATTTATGTAACGGATTAAGAATTCTACCAGACTGTCAAGTTGAATGCTTTTACTGTTTTTTTGGATGATCTCCTTAATAGCTGTCAGCAGATGGTAACATTCCGTATACTCATTCAGATTAAGTGATACCGGTTCTGTGATAAAATATCCCGTCAAATTAACGTGAAACCACAGGTGTATTAATGGATCCGAGGCCTTATGCATAATCTGATAGGGTTTGCCCACAGGAAAGATATAAAAATGATTTGCTTTCAGCTGAAAGACGGAGTTACTATCCGTGTAAGTCACATCTCCTCTTTCTACAAAGTACATTCTATAATAAAAGGGCGTGTCATTCACCATCCAGGTTTCATCGCAGGGGGTATAATCCATATCGACAATATTTATGCTGTCCAGGCTGTTGATATTATCCGTAATATGATACCGGTCCGCTCTGACGGCGTCATCCTGTATTTTATAGCCTTTTATTTTTTCATTTCTGCCGGTATTCTGATCCTTTTTCATATATCTTACCTCAGTTCCTGATGATATCGGTTTCAGTGTATAAGAGAGACTTTCTTATTTCTGCAGGTGTTTCTTCTATATTAATAGTTGTTTATTCATATAATTTCCTTAATCGCAAAACAGCATGTCGATTTGAGCAACCTTTATGCCAATTTTGGCAGTTCTTCTAAAAGATTTAAAATGATATTCTTTTCCCATAAACAGTATTATCATACATCGCATTGTTTTAATTGGCAAGCAAACATATTTTAATGTATGGAATGCTTAAAGAGAGGATGGTCTTAGAATGGCTGCTTATAACTTAATTGAAAAACAGAAATGGTTTGTAAATCAAAGATTTGGCATGTTTATACACTTTAACAGTGCTACCTTCCAGTTTGCGGATACGGAAATAAAGGACTGGGAATATGGACATGAAAATAACAACGAACCCAGGTTATATCCTTTTGAACCAAAGAACTGGAATCCGACGGAGCTTGACTGCAAGGGTTGGGCAAAAGCTGCCAAATCAGCGGGTATGGCCTTTAGTGCCTTAACTGCCAAACATCATGAAGGCTTTGATCTGTGGCCCAGTAAATATACAGAGCACTCCGTAAAAAACGGATCAAATACTACGGATGTTGTAGCAGAATATTTAAAAGCCTTCCGCAATGAAGGACTTCATGCCGGATTATATTTTTCCATGCTGGATCTGCACCATGAGATAAACCGTAAAAAATGTACCCCGGAGGACAAACAGTTTATTAAAAATCAGCTTAAAGAGCTGCTGACCAACTATGGTGAAATACCTTTTCTCATTATCGACGGCTGGAATGCTCACTGGGGAGGCCCTTCCTATGAAAACCTGCCTTTTGAGGAAATCGATGCATTCGTAAAAAGTCTTCAGCCGGGCTGCATGCTGCTAAATATCAGCTGCGAATCTAATTTAGACCATACTGATATTGTATTTTATGAGAATGCCGCCGGACAGGAAGTGGAGGATACCTTTAACGGCCCGGGAGCAGGCTGTAATATCCTGACGGATACCTGGTTCTGGAGAACCACCGATACAAATATGAAACTAAAAAGTCCGCAGTGGGTTCTGGAGAAGATTGCTGATATGAATAAACATAATGTAACCTTCCTGTTAAACAGTGCCCCGAACCGGCAAGGCAGGCTGGACAGTAACATTACCGAGAGTTTTGCACAAATTGGCAAGTTGTATAAGAAGCCGGAGGATATCACTGTTCTGCCAAAGAATTGGATAGTCCGGACTTAGGAAGCTGCACCTTAAGTATTGAATAAAAATATTTTTATGTGATAACTATTTTTATAGTGTGAATCAAAAATTGTATGGTTCAAAAATTATATAGACAGAAAAATATATAGGCAAAAAAAATATATAATTATATAAGCAAAAAATTATTTAGATAAAAAACAGACCATACCGGCTGTCAGAATTGCAAATGCTTTTCTGAATCCAGAATAGTCTGTTTTCTAATTTATATTTACGTACATAACCAAAACTATGAATTGAATGCTACACCGCATCAGTGATACACCGCATCAAATGATATAGTATATCAACGGGTGGTGGGCGTACCATTGATACGATGTATCATTGAATATAACTTCTGCCTTATACAGTATTGCTTACAGCTGGCACACTTTATGAGGATTTAAAATATTTTTCGGATCAAAGGCTTTCTTGATTCCTCTCATGATTTCTACTGTTGCCGGGTCCATAGCTTCCATCAGATATGATTTTTTCGCATAACCGATACCGTGTTCACCGGAAACCTGACCGTGTAATTCTCTGGCCTTGCCATATATTTTATCCATGGCGGCCTTCATTCTCTTCTCCCATTCCTCTTCAGTTAAATCATCTTTTAGGACATAGGCATGGAGATTACCGTCACCGGCATGGCCGAAACTTTTAATACGGATATTTACTTCTTTGTGAAGGCTGTGGATATATTCCACCATTTCATTGACACAGCTTCTGGGAACAACTACGTCTACCTCATCCATATAAGTGGTGGAGCCTTTGATGGCTTCCAGGAATGCACCTCTGGCTTTCCAGATGGATTCTTCCCTTTCATTGGTATCAGATATTAAGATATCGATTGCGCCTTGTTCCAGACAGATTTTTGCTACATTATCATAATCTTTTTCGATTTCTTCTGTAGAATTACCGTCAAATTTTAATAACAGGTATGCATCAGAGCTGTTATCCGGGAATTTCTTGCCTAAATATTTCTCCGCGTCAATGATAACTTCTCTCTGCATGAATTCTATGGCGGTAGGTATGGATTTGGATTTAATAATCAAAGGTACCGTACGGATCGCTGCTTCCAGAGTGGGGAAAGGAATCAGTAAACTGATGGCTTTTTTCGGAAGGGGAAGGAGTTTTAAGGTAGCTTTTGTTATAATTCCCAATGTACCTTCGGAACCTACCATTAAGTCCTTCATGGCATAACCCGTGCTGTTTTTAACTACTTTACCGCCGAATTCTACTACTTTGCCGTCGGGAAGTACAACTTCCAGTCCACGTACATAGTCCCTGGTTACACCGTATTTTACAGCTCTCATGCCGCCGGCATTGGTGCTGATATTACCACCGATGGTGGCGGATTTTTCACCCGGGTCCGGCGGATAGAATAAATCTCTTTCCTGTACGTATGCGGCTAATTCCATTAATAGAACTCCCGGTTCTACCGTAATGGTAAGATTATCCTCATCCAGTTCCAGAAAACGGTTCATTAAACTGGTATCCAGCATAATACCATGTTCCATGGCTACGGAAGATCCAACAAGTCCGGTACCGGAGCCTCTTGGGGTTACGGGTATGTTATTTTCACAGGCATATTTCATGATGGCAGAGACTTCCTCTGTGGAGGTTACTTTTACAACAATATCCGGAAAGCTCACCGTATCGCTTAATTCATCATGGCTGTATTCTTCATTAATATCTTCCCCGTAAAGAATTCTTTCCGGATCATTTATGGTATTTTTTATGAAACTTATATCTTCCTGATCTAATTTTTTATAATTCATTGTTTTCTCCATTCCTGCACAGTTTTTTGCGCATATTTTTAACCCGGCTCCATGCCTTACCGATATAAAAATCTGCTGACAGACAACTTACTTATCTCACACATGGCATGACTGCATTTTATGCCGGAGTGTAAAATTGATTTTATTTTTACACTGCCTTTTGCGATGTTTTTATCTGATTTATTAAGTCCGGAATAATTTCATATAAATCGCCTACCAGACCATAGTGAGCAGTTTTAAAAATAGGTGCGTTTTCATCTTTATTGATGGCAACAATATGATCCGAGTTGTTCATACCGGCTGTAAACTGTACCGATCCGGATACACCGCAGGCAATAATAAGTTTCGGCCTTACGGTTCTGCCGCTTAAGCCTACCTGACGCTTTGCTTCCAGCCATCCGGCTTCCATCACGGGTCTTGTACAGGCCAGCTGTCCGTCTAAAAGATCTGCCAGTTCCTGTAAAAGCTTAAGGTCTTCTTCTTTTTTTACACCTCTGCCCGCAACCACCAGTACTTCGGAGGCTTCAATAAATTGTTCTTTTTCTTTGGCAATAATATCAAGAACTTCAACATTGCTGTCGAGTTTTTCGGAAGCGATAGTACAGGTTACGATCTCTCCGGTTTCTTTATCATTTCTCTTTGGTGCATCCATTACTTTATAACGTACCGTAGCCATCTGGGGTCTGTGATTGGGAGTCAGTATCTGTGCCATAATATTTCCGCCGAAAGCCGGTCTTATCTGTACCAGATCCGTCTCTTCTGTTATATCAAGTATGGTACAATCTGCCGTCAGACCGGTTTTCAGTCTGGCAGCAAGTCTCGGTGCCAGCTGGCGTCCTACGGGAGTGGCACCCATCAGAATTGCCGTCGGTTTTACCTGATTCACAAAATCCTCAAAGACTTCCGTATATGGTTCCATAATAAAGCGTGCCAGTTTTTCCTGATCATACACATATACCTTATCTACATTATAATGAAGCAATTCACGACATTCTTCGGTAATATTGCTGCCCATCATAAGAGCATATACCGGATGGTTTATCTTAGCTCCAAGTTCTTTTGCTTTACCGATCAACTCATAGGTTACCGGATGGATTACACCATCAATGTGGTCTACATAAACAGCAATCCCTTTCCATTTATCTTTATCAATGGATTCCTTAACTTCTTCCACATATTCTATGGCACCTTTCGGTCCTTTTTTCACACATAATTTACACATCTTACAGGCTGCATTGATCAGCAGTTCCCCGTTCTTTTCTTCCATTGCTCCAAAGGGACAGATACTAATTACTTCCTGTATATTACCGACTAAACTTTGATTTATAACTAACTTTGCCATTGTGATTCCCCCTATACGAATTTTAATTCCTGTAATTTGGTAAACAACTGTCCGGTAAGTTCTTCACCGGTGCCATGATACATTTCCCTGTGAGCATTTACTTCCGGCGGGAATATACGCTGTACCTGGGTTGGCGAACCATTCAGACCATAGTTAAGTTCGTCTTGATCCTCTAAATCTGCCAGACTGATAACTGTAATCTCTCGGTCTTTGGTCTCCTGTTTTTTCACAAAGGAGGGCAGCCTTGGTATAAAGATATCCTTGTCTACGGACAGAAGACAGGGGAACTGGATTTTGGTGATCTCAATGTCGTGGGTCATATCCATTTCTACTACGATTGATTTCTCATTGATTTCTACGATTTTGGATACGTTTGAAACGCTGGGAATATTCAGCCATTCGGAAATTTCCGGTCCCACCTGTGCCGTGTCACCGTCGGTGGTCTGTTTTCCGCACAGAATCAGATCAATATCACCGATGGATTTGATTCCCTGGGAAATTGTATAACTTGTAGCAAGAACATCGGCTCCGCCGAACTTACGGTCGGAGATTAAAACTCCTTTATCAACACCCATGGCAAATGCTTCCCGTATTACTACGGCAGCCTGCCCCGGTCCCATGGTAAGTGCATAAATGGTTCCGCCCATTTCCTCTCTTACTTTAAGTGCCGTTTCAATGGCATATAAGTCATAGGGATTCATTTTGGATTCTACACCGTTTCGTTTTAAGACTCCTGTAACCGGATCTACTTCTACTTTGTTACTGTCCGGAACCTGTTTGATACATACTAAAATATTCATATTATCACCTTTTCCTTTTTTGACTGACATCCTAATTTTTATATTTGATAAAACTTATTCAGTTTATTTCTATAATGCTGTTTAGCATTCTACTGCTGTAATTTTAATTATTCCTGTTTAGGTAACCTTTTGCTGTGATATTTCTAATACAGAACTTGTTATACTCCTGCAATAAACAGATTTACTATCCCAGTATCTGTGCACCAATAAAGGTGAGTATACCGACGATAAGCAGGAATAACACATAATACTTGAAAGTGCCTTTTAACAATACACTTTCTTTTCCCTGTAACTGTACCGCTGCTACCGCAACTGCAATACTCTGGGGTGAAATCATCTTTGCCGTAATCGCTCCCGCCGTATTGGATGCGGATATCCAGGCCTGATTTAAATTAAGAGCCGTAGAAGTCTCTGCCTGTAACCCTCCGAACAATACGCTGGAAGAGGTACCGCTGCCGGTTACAAAGGTTCCGATGGAACCTAGCAGCGGCGCAAATAACGGATAAAATGAACCGGTAACTGTAACAAACATAAGTGAAATGGAAGCAATCATTCCGCTGTAGCCCATTAATTTCGCCGTAGCCATAATGGATATGATGGTTACTACCGTTTTAAACATCTGAATCATGGTCTTTTTCAATATGGTCAACATTTCACCGAAGCCGGCACCTTGAATTTTACCGCCGATAAAAGCTGCCAGGATGATCCAGAGGCCCGGTGTAGTCAGCCAGGAGAATACATAAGGAGCTGCGTCATTGCCGGTATAAATATTTACAGAAGTCTTAACCGTAGCCAGCAGTTCGTTTAACGGTGCTATCATTTTGGAGGTTCCAAGTAAAAATACGAAGATTAATAAAAATGGACTCCAGGCAACTAAAGCTTCTTTACCGGTTGTTCTTTCATGGTTCTTTTCTTCCAGGCGGTATTCGGGATCAATGTCTTTTTTGCCGAATAATTTAGCCGCGCCTGCCGTACATAACATGGAACATACGGAACCGATTACTACCGGCAGTTCTGCTCCTAAGAATCTGGCCACCAGATATTCCGGAAGGAGGAAGGACACTCCGGAAATCAGTGTTATTAGCGTAATTCCTTTTAAGGAATTCTTAGATTTTCCTTTTTCCGACTTGCCGGTTAAATACACCAGTATGAACGGAGTCAGTATAATCAGGGGGGCAAGCTGCATTACCGTATTAGTGGATAATCCGAATACATCCAGACCGGTTATTTTGGCAAGAGTTGTGGTGGGTATTCCGATGGAACCAAAAGCCGTCGGGGTTGCATTGGCTACCAGACATACGATAGCGGCAAATACAGGGTTAAATCCAAGGCCCCACAGCATACTGGCCGGTATTGCTACTGCAGTACCAAAGCCTGCCATACCTTCCATGAATCCGCCGAATCCCCAGGCAATGATCAGTACTAATACTCTTTTATCGTTTGTTACACTTGCTAACATTTTTTTAATCGTTTCCATCTTGCCGGTGGCAACACAGACGTTGTAAGTAAAGATTGCGGCAATAATTACAATAATGATAGGCCACAATGCAAGGGCGATTCCTTCTCCAACTGCAGTAAAACTGTCAAGCACCGGCATTTTCCAGACGAATACCGCAAGTACATATGCGATAACCAGTGCAATGGAACAGGCTTTAAAGCCCGGAATCTTAAGAGCGGTTAATGCTACAATCAACCATATTATCGGTAGTAAAGCTAAAATAAAAGCGAAAGTCATATTCATATCTGGCTCCCATCTGCCTTCTCCTAGGCATAAATTTTAGTATTCTTGTTCAAATCACGTGATTTTTA
>JAEZSL010000210.1 GCA_023443925.1 Bacillota bacterium
ACTTTACCACAAAGGAATTTGATTTATTGACCTTCTTAGCAGAGAACCCCAACCATGTATTTACCAAGGAGGAATTATTCCAGGAAATCTGGGATATGGAATCCATCGGGGATATTGCCACGGTTACGGTCCATATAAAGAAGATCCGTGAGAAGATTGAGTTCAACACTTCCAAACCTCAGTATATAGAAACCATATGGGGTGTGGGATACCGATTTAAGGTTTGATAGGATAGTGAATTAAATAGATATGGAACGTATATATTTTACCGGAGTCAAAATAGCTGCTTAGGCTTTTTACTCCGGTATTATTTTTATCGTATAGGAAAGTTCGTCCTATTCGATAAAAACCCTCCGGGGGAGGCACATGAACACGCAAAAGGATTATTCAAAAATTCTTTTTCAGGCAATTGCTTATGAACCTGTTTGGGCAAACCGGGTTGATAAGGATAGCCGCAATGAGGAGCGGCAGAGAATTGTTACGGATATTAACAAAGGAAAGCCTGTAATTGCTATAAATTTAAGGATAGCACCAGAATGGGGAGTTATTACAGGTTATAAAGAAAATGGTAGAATATTGCTATGCAGAACCTATTTTGATAAAGAATATTTAAAGGAGGATAAGGATTATCTGGAATCGGATTTTTGGCCCTTTTTAATTCTGCATTTCGGCGAAAAAAAAGAAAAACAATCGGAGTATGAATCTCTTGTAAAATCGCTGGAAACACTGGTGGAATCTTTTTATGCGCCTTGTGAGAGAGGCTATTATCAGGGTAAGGAAGCATATGAAAGGTGGATTATGGGACTTGGAAATGAGCTGCTATGGGATAGAAATAACACTTCCGAAGATATTGACAGGCGGATCGGTGTAAATGATGCCATACTTTTGAATTTAATTGATGCCCGCCGTTGTGCCGCTGAATATCTCGCCAATGCAGTTACGCTTATTCCACCGGCCCTACAGGATGAATTGTCTGCAATCTCGGTTAAATACAAAAGTATTGTAAAATTACTTACAGATTTTCGAAATAAGTCCAAACGGGATACGGATGTTACGGTATGTTATAATGAAATGGAAACCGGGAGAAATTACAGCACGGAATTCAGAAAAAGACAGGTTGACTTACTTAAAAATATACTAGACAAAGAAATTGAGATTGTGTCTCAGGTAGAAATTTTGTTAAGGAATCTGACAGTTTGATATGCACAAAGAGCGTGTGCAAGAATAGAGGTTAAAATAACATGTAATGAAAAATACGGTTCGAATCTAATTGATAAACCGTGGAACTGCCGGAAAAAGCATCTCCTAAAAGCAGGAAGAATTCATAAAGAATAATGTGGCTGAGGTTAAAGCGGTTATGGAGCTGATCCAACTACAAAAATTACTTTCTTATGTATTTGAGAAGGAGGTTTAGCAGCCAGATATATGATGTTATTATTTTCCCGTTTGACAGGACATGCTGCAAATGGTAGAATATAGAAGTTGATTCGGAAGAAGTATATCTGAGGAAGAAACGGATTGAAAGAAAATCGTTCTAAGGCATTCGGGTAAGCCCAAGTGGTAAGACGGTGACGGAATAAGACATATACTAGCCCCCGGTGCCATATGGCCCGGAGGCTTTTTTTAGATATATTCCTGATGTTAAAGAAGTGAAAGTTTTTAAATTCATAAAGGTGAGGTGAAAAACGTGGAAACAAGAATAGCTTTAATTGGTATCATTGTTGAAAATATGGAAGTTGTGGAGAATGTAAACCAGATACTTCACGATTACGGAAAATATATTGTGGGCAGAATGGGTATCCCCTATAAGGAGAAAAAGGTTAGTATTATCAGCATCGTAATTGATGCGGATAATAATGTAATCAGTTCGCTGTCCGGCAAACTGGGCATGATAGGCGGCATCAGCGTGAAAACCGTTTATTCCAAGTACGGACAAGATTAGGCAGGACAAGAGTGAATTTATCAAAATATATTAAAATGAAAGGTTGCCACTATGTGATTCTTTCACATGCAAACAAGTTTCACATTCTATTTTGTGGCAAATATCCCAATAGTCTGGGATTAATAGGTGTAAATTATGAAAAAAATAGTATCATTAATTATGATAGCCGTGTTGTGCATAACTATGGCAGCAGGCTGCCAAAAGAGCAACAGTACTGTAAATAATGACACAAAAACCACAGGGGAAGACCCGGGAAATACAGAAGTATCCGCTGAACCTGAAATGCAAAGTGTTACAGATACTGCGGAGGATGCGGCCGGGACCACAGATGTCGGGACAAAAGAAGCGGCAGCGGCTGAGAAGCTAGAGATTAAAGTGGCTGCCCTGAAAGGACCTACCGCTATGGGGATGGTTAAAATTATGGAGGCAGCAGAGGAAGGTACAGCAGCAGATAAATATCAATTTACCGTAGCCGGTGCTCCCGATGAAATTACGGCAGGAATCATAAACGGAGATTATGATATCGCCGCCATTCCCTGTAATCTGGCAGCGGTGCTTTATAATAAGTCCAAGGGAGGATTAAAGGTAGCGGGGATAAATACGCTTGGAGTTCTTTATGTGGTGGAGAGCGGTGATAAAATCAAGAGTGTGGCGGATTTAAAAGGTAAAACCATATATTCCACCGGTAAGGGTACAACTCCGGAATATACGCTGAACTATCTGCTGTCCGCTTCCGGAATCGACCCGGCCAAGGATGTAACCATAGAATATAAATCGGAAGCAACGGAGGTGGCAGCCGTCTTAAGTCAGACAGAGGATGCCATTGCCGTATTGCCACAGCCTTATGTAACAACGGTTATGATGAATAATCAGAAGGTGAGAATTGCCCTGGATATAACGAAGGAATGGGATAAGCTAAACGCCAATAAAAGTACCGTAGTGACCGGTGTTATTGTAGTTAATGCAAAATTCCTGGAAAACAATAAAGCTGCGGTGGATACCTTTTTGTCCCAATATGAGTCCTCGGTACAATATGTAAACGATAATAACAAGGAGGCAGCAGCTCTTATTGAAAAATTCGACATCTTTAAAGCAGCGCCTGCTGAAAAAGCTCTGCCCTACTGTAACATTACTTCCATTCAGGGAGAGGATATGAAAGCAAAAGTAAATGGTTACCTGGAAACCTTGTACGGACAGAATCCGGCTACCGTAGGCGGCACAATGCCGGATGACAGCTTTTACTACATAAGCCAGCCATAGGACAGAAACGTAGGAAATCCAGAAATATAGAAATCCAGAACTATAGGAAAAGCCAGAAATATAGAAAATCCAGAAATGCAGGAAATCCAGAAACGTGGGAAGGACAGAAGAATATGAAAAGAGAGCAGAGTAAGACAGCCGGTAATAAGAAAATATATGGGATAGCGGCAGTCTTTTTCTGGCTTTTTGTATGGCAGCTGACAGCGGCAGCGGTTAACAGGGAGATATTTTTAGCTTCTCCCCTGGCGGTAATCAAAACCTTGCTGCAGCTCGCAGGACAGGGCTTATTCTGGATCTCTATTTTTAATTCTTGCTTTAAAATCCTTTTGGGTCTTTTGCTGGCTGTTGTATTTGGTATACTGCTGGCAGTTTTATCTTATAACAGCCGTTTACTAAAGGAACTTATTCTTCCCTTTATGAGAATTATACAGGCAACTCCGGTGGCTTCTTTCATCATATTGGCACTTTTATGGGTTAGTTCCGCAAACCTGTCTGTGTTGTGTTCCTTTTTAATGGTGGTTCCCGTGATATATACCAATGTATTACAGGGACTTTTCAGCACAGAACCCAAAATGCTTGAGATGGCCCAGGTTTTTCACATTGGGACAGGGAAGAAAATAAGGTATTTGTTTATACCAGCCGTAATGCCATTTTTTGTATCGGCTTGTTCCGTAGGACTGGGTTTATGCTGGAAAGCCGGGATAGCGGCTGAAGTAATCGGACTGCCACAGAATTCCGTTGGAGAGCAGCTGTACGAATCAAAAATCTACCTGCTGACAGACCAGCTTTTTGCATGGTCCATTGTAATTATTTTTATCAGTGTAGTTTCGGAAAAACTGCTGCTTCGTATTGTCCGTCTGCTTCAGCAAAAATGGTCCTGTTAAGCCGGGCAGCGTATTTCAGGGAGAAATATATGAATATTGTTTTAGAAAACATAACAAAAAAATTTGATAATACGCCGGTCTTAGAGCAGTTTAATCTGGAGCTAACAGAAGGCAGGATTACCTGTTTGATGGGGCCATCCGGTTCAGGTAAAACAACGCTGCTTTCTATATTAATGGGTCTTATTAAGGCAGATTCGGGAACTGTTTATGGGCTGGAGGGAAAAAAGGCTGCGGCTGTTTTTCAGGAGGACCGTCTGTTCGAAGGAATCAGCGCGGTGCAGAACGTAAAGATGGTATGCAGCCGCAAGCTGAAAGATAGCCGGATTATAGAGGAATTACAGAAAGTGGGACTTAAGGGTATTGAAAGTAAAAAGGTTTCAGAATTAAGCGGAGGGATGAAACGAAGAGTAGCAATTGTACGGGCAGTTATGGCAGACAGCGATCTTGTTATTATGGACGAACCTTTTAAAGGGCTGGATGAAACCCTAAAAAGACAGGTTATAGAGTATGTGAAACATGAAACGGCCGGAAAAACCGTAATCATTGTTACCCATGAAAAAGCTGAGGCAGATGAACTTTCGGCAGATATTACTGTCCTGGGTGCTCCGCGGTCTTATGGTTTTAAAATATAGAATGAGCAGTTCTTTACATATAAAATAATCATTTTGAAGGGGCTTGTATATTTAAGCTGTTAATTTTTCTAAATGCCTGCTTTTTCAGGCTTTACGTCTTTCGTGTGTGGTGGTATAATGTTTAACATTATAACTAAAAAATTGATAAATGCCGTAGACGCCGGCGGGGCTCGGGGCATTTTAAAATTCAGGAGGACCGTTATGCATATTACTATAACAGGCAATCTAGGAAGCGGAAAGTCTACTATATGCAAAATATTGGAAGATAATTATGGTTTTGAGATATATTCTACCGGAAAGGTACAGCGTGAAATAGCCAGGGAGATGAATATAACCACTCTGGAGATGAATCAGCTTATGTGCAGTGACCGTAAATATGATACGATGATTGATGATGCAACAGCCAGAATTTCCAGGGAAAACAGGGACAAGAATATTATTTTTGATTCCCGTCTGGCCTGGCATTTTGTGGAACAGTCTTTTAAGGTATTTTTATCAGTGAGCCTGGATATAGCGGCAGAACGGGTTATGAATGATAACCGGGGAAAAGAAGAAAAATACACCTCCGTTTCAGAAGCAAAAGAAATGCTTGCGGCAAGAGCGGCAACAGAAGACAAGCGTTACCAGGACATGTATCAGCTTAGTTATTTCGATTTTACCAATTATAATCTGGTCATAGACAGTACCTTTAATACACCGGAAAAGATTGCTTCCATCATTTTGGAAGAGGCAAAAAGTTTTGAAGCAGCCATGAAGGAAAGAGAAGCCTTCTCACAAGGCAACCAGGGTATCAATCGGATACTGTTCTCACCGAAAAGATTATATAAAGAACCGGTAAACCTTGAAGAAGCCGGAGCTTTAAGCCATCTTACGGAAGAATATAAAAAATTAAATTGTTTTATTGATACGGTTATTCCGGTAAGCAAATCAGGGGATGCATATACAATATTGGACGGTGCGGACAAGGTTAAGGCTGCTTTGCTGGCAGAGGTTCCTTATGTGCCGGTTGCGATTGCCTGACCGCAAAAATATTTTCTCCGAAACAATTCGTTAATAGAGTTTAACAATAGAGTACAAATTAAAGGGCTGCCGCATAAGTAATGAATGCGGCAGCCCTTTGACACTCGAATTATACTTTAATTAAATTAATAAATTTCATTCTATGCTTTCGATAGCTTACACTTTTGATATAATACTAAACCTGTCAGAAAATATAAAACAGTGAGCAGTACTATCATAATCAGATCAAAAAGAATCTCTTTTGGTCCTGCTCCGTAGTTTAATATTTTATTAAACCCATTGACTGTATGAGTAAGCGGCAAAACATCAGTAATACCCAGTGAATGTCCGTGAATGGTTAACACAGTAAGCTTCGGAAGGGGAAGCATACTGCCTGAGAAGAACATCAGTATAAAGAAAGGAAAGCATCCGACGGTAAGTACATCAAAAACCGTATTTAGAAAGCTTGCCACCACCAGGCTGATTGAAACGATGGAAAAGCTTGAAATTACTCCGAGAATCAAAATACTACCCAGACTTCCCTCGGGCCGGTAGCCTAATAAAAGGGCGGTCAGATAAGAAATAGCCAGGGCAGCCAGAGCAATTACCGTTTGCACAATACAGATGCCCATTAAGAAATTAAAAGCACCAAGGCGGCTGAGTTTTAACCTGATCAGGGTCTTTTTATCGTTTTCCTTTACGATGGAGGCAGTGGCCGTAAAAAGTATCATCAGAACTGCCAGGGACAATAATCCCGGAACAGAGCTGTCAAACTCATTTAACGGCAAATTCTTCTCAACAAAGGTTTCATTAATGGAAAAAGGAAGTGTAATATCTGCCGCAGCAATTCCCTGTGTATTAATAGTATCCGCAACCAATACGGCCGCAATTATATAACGTGCATTACTCATGCTGCCATAAAAATTCACCACTGCGGAATTGCCGGTTCCTTCTAAAACGGAGGCTGTATTAAAATCAGAATAATTCTTTGGAATCACGATACCAATATCGATGGTTTTTTCTTTTACCTCTGCTTTTATTTTTTCAACATCTTCAATATACCGAATATGTAACAAACCCATATCATCCGGTCCCTTAATACTTTCGATCCTCTCAGCCAGGGCTGCGGAGTTTTCTCTTTTATCCAGATCTACGATTCCAATCTTATAGGTTGCCGGGGAATGCCCGTAAAGTAAATATATTAATACTAAAAAGAACGGAGAAAACAATAAAACCAAGGCGAGTACTTTCCAATCCCTCATGTTCTCTTTAAAAGATTTTATTACAGAAGCTGCCAGTTTCATTCCCGAAGCCCCCTTCCCGTCATGGAGATAAATGCGTCTTCCAAGGTATGTTTTCTTATGGTAATATCCTCTGCAACTAAATTTAGATGGGTCATAATTTTATGTACAGTGGGTATCAGTTCGATAACATCTTTTGCCCCGAGCAGCAAAAGGCCGTCGGAATACTTCTTTTCGCTGAACACTGCAGGAAGAGAGTGAAGAAGTTTTTCAATCTCACTCTTACTTAGTCCGCTCAGCTTTACCTGTATAATATCTCCCATGCCTGATTTTGCTTTCAGGTTTTCAGGTGTATCCGTCATAAGTATCTTTCCGTGGTCAATTATGGCCACCCTGTCGGACAGCCGGTCTGCTTCGTCCATGTCATGAGTGGTAAGTATAACAGTTTTCTGTTTCGCCAGCTGTCTTATAAAATCCCGTACAAGAATTCTGCTTTGAGGGTCAAGCCCTGCCTGAGGTTCATCCAATATAATTAGCGCAGGATCATGTACAAGGGCCAGTGCGATATTAAGTCTTCTCTGCATACCTCCGGACAGGGTCACGGCAAGTTTATGCTTTTTGCCGGTAAGACCCAGAGTATCTAGAAGACTTTCGGATCTCGCCGCGGCAGTCCGGGATGACAATCCGTAAGACATTCCCATAAATTTTAATTGTTCGAAACAGGTTAGCTGCTCCCATATAACAATATCCTGGGGGCATAGACCGATTAAGTTTTTTATCTTATTATATTCTGCTGCCATGGAAATACCGTCAAATAAGATAATGCCTGCATCTGCTTTCAGGATACCACACAGCATTTTTATTATAGAGGTTTTGCCGGCTCCGTTTGGCCCCAGCAATCCAAAAACCTCTCCTTTAAATACTGAAAAGCTGATATGATCAACTGCCGGTAAACTGCCGTAATATTTACTTAGTCCTTTTACAGTAAGAAATAATTTATTACTCATAATTGAAATCCTTCCTTTCAACTAAGTGAAATACCAAACAACCGGTTAATGTAATCGAAAGCGATTTTTCTGTTATCCTTATCCCCCAAAGGCATGAAATGATTAATCCTGAAAAAGCTTAAACCATAAATCATTGCTAACAAGGCATATGCTGCATTTATATCATCAAAATCTGCTGTGGGATATTCTTTTTTGGCATGTTGCATCAGTAATGCGATACCACTAACGTCTTTGGTGTAGTTTTCAACCATTATATTTTTTAGTTCTTCGTCAATAGATGCCATTGAAATAAACTGTATAAATATTTTTGCGATCCTCTCCTGGGGCAGACGTATTTTATCGGCACCTTCCAGTGTGGATACATTGATGGTTTCCTGATTTGTATCCGTCAGCGGAGGAAGTGCAACTTCCACGATGGTCTTTACCATATCCAGGGGGTTTGAATCTGGTTTAATCGAGGCACCTATTTTAAGATTATAAGCGTCCAGAAATGCTTTCAGGCTTTCCAGGACAAGGTTCTTTTTGGATTTAAAATAGTAGGCTACCACCCCTTTTGAAAATCCGGCTTTTGCTGCTACCATATCCAGTGTGATATGATCAATACCATGTTCATATATACATTCTAATGTTGCGTTAATTGTATCCATTCTGCGTAGTGGTTCCATTCCAAGTTTTGGCATAATGCTCCTCCGAAGATTTAATTTGACCAGTCAGTATAAATAAAATTATATATTATTATTATATAAAGTCAACTGTTAAAATGGCTGAATACATTCTTCTTTTTTGTAAATATGCTATATGCGGCTTTCAGATCAAGAGAAAGAGTAATAATTAAAACCATAAATAATTTTACCAAGTTTTTTCTGGAATTAATATAGTATACATGGAACTTTCTAATAATTTTGGTAACCCATTCTTTTGTAATCCATGAAGCAATCACCTAACATACAAAACTGAAATCTGACAGACAATACAGACAAATAGAAATAGCATCTTATGTTACATTTTTTTAATTTAGAATTTTAACTAATATATACTTACAATGGTACACGTTGGTATTTTAGCTTTGATGAAGGGAGGATTCTATGTTAAACATAAATAATAAGACTAAATTATTATATGTAATTGCTGCCGCAATTATCGGAGTATATATTGGATTTGAGTATATTCTGCCTCTTTTTATTCCTTTTGTACTGGCATATTTTATTGCCTGGATTCTTTTGCCTGCGGTGAGATTTTTACAGCGCAAAATCCATATGCCTAAACTATTCGGAGGTGTAATCACTCTTGGCCTTTTAGGCTCGGCTGTAATTTGGGGCTTGTATCACTTATGCGGTATTTTTTTGCAGCAGTTAACTGTATTACTGCGCAACATGCCCATTTATTTATCGGTTCTTGGTGCCCATGTGGACAGGTTCTGTGATGGCTGCGATGCTTTTTTCGGAATTCAGCTGGGTACCATGCGGGGATATTTTTACAGCAGTATGGATGGGTTATTAAGTGTTGTGAAAACTAAAATCATGCCGGTTATTACATCCCAAAGCTTAAATATTATGATCGGCCTTGTTGGTATTGTAGGAATTATATTAATTATACTGGTATCCATACTGCTTTTGATAAAAGATGATGAACAGTACAGCAACAGCTTTAAAAGTTCCGTATTTTATCCGGATATCCACCTGGTAACCAGTAAGCTGTCTCAAATGGGGATTGCCTACTTAAGAACTCAGGCTATTATGATGACCTTTATTGGGGTATTATGTTCCGTCGGCTTATTGCTCATTGGTAATAAATATGCGTTAATTATCGGAATTGGGATTGGTATATTCGATGCTTTTCCTATACTGGGAAGCGGACTGATTCTCGTTCCCTGGGGTATTGTAGAATTGTTTAACCGTAATCTGTATTCGGCGGCAGTACTTCTTACCTTATATTTAGGCTGTCAGCTGATTCGGCAGTTTTTAGAACCCAGGCTATTGGGAAACCGTATTGGGATTAAACCGGTTTATACGCTGATGGCCATGTATATCGGTGTCAAGGTATTTGGTATACCGGGGTTTCTTTTAGGACCGCTGGGTTTAGTTATAATTACAACCATAGTTAAAGAATATAAACAAAGGCTTAACCTTAGCAGCAGCGACAGCAATTATGGGAACGATACTACTTGACAAAATCTAGGAAGTGGCATAAAATCATCATTATAAAAGCGTTGATAAGGAATAGTATATAACCGTTATCCTCCCAGAGAGAGAATTGATTGGTGGGAGATTCTCAGGATAACTTTATAGAACCTACCTTGGAGCACTGTATGAAAATGCAGCGTAAGACCGGCGTTAACGGATGGAAAGAGAGCTGCTGTAACAGCAGTTAATTAGGGTGGTACCGCCGAGGTCTTTCGGTCCCTTGTGGATGAAGGGCTTTTTTTATTTTAAAGGATTCGAGTGTCAAAAGGTCTCTCAACGTGTATATATACGCACGTATTCATTTAAAACGCAAAATTGACCTTTTGACGCTCGAATCTTAATAGAAAATTATCTTCATCCTTCTATTCTATATTATAAAGGAGAGAGCGTTATGGCTAAGGAAAAGAAATTAGTAGAAGCAATTACCTCCATGGAAGAGGATTTTGCGCAGTGGTATACGGATGTAGTTAAAAAAGCCGAATTAATTGACTACTCCAGTGTCAGAGGATGTATGATCCTGCGTCCCAACGGATATTCAATCTGGGAAAATAT
>JAEZSL010000223.1 GCA_023443925.1 Bacillota bacterium
TCCATGGGAAACCTGTCTGTTACTGTCTTTTTATATTCCTGCTTACCTCTTCCGGTGTTTCCTCTCCGGTTATAACCCGGAACAGACCAACGGATAAGTCCTTGGTTACTTCCGGCCAGAATTCGTAAGAACTTCTGCTGATCGAAGTCTCCATCTGTTCCACAAAGACCTTATAATCTGAATCAGTTTCAGAAAGGCGCTCCGCTAACTTCTGCTTGGGCGGCAGGGCATTGGACTGGCCGCTGATTTTAAGCATTACTTCATCCTGATAATAAAAATGAATAAAGGACAGCGCTCCTTCTTTATTTTTGCCCTTTAATATACCGATATTCTCCCCTCCGGCCACACTCACACTTTTTATATCAACCGGCAGCCTTACCATACCATAGTTAATCCCGGATTTTATCAGTGCGGAAAGTACCCATGGGCCGTTCTCCATCATGGCACATTCTCCGGCAATAAATTTTCTTGCCACATCGTTTTGAGACCAGTTAATACTATCCCTGGATAAAGAACCCGATTCCACTAATTCCGCCATAAGCCCAAATGCCCTGGCGGTTTCCAGGCCGCCCAGAGTATCCATACCGGCTCCGGCTGATAAGATCCAGGGCAGAATCTGAAAGGCAGACTGCTCTCCGGAGATGGCGGACATGGCAAACCCGTATCTGCCCTCCGCTGTCAGCTTTTCTGCGGCATTTTTAAACTCTTCCCAATCCTTGGGCGGCTGGAGCTTTGCTTCCCGAAACATATCTTTATTATAGATGAGAGCAACATTATTACAGCAAAAAGGTACCCCATAATATTTATTATCATATATTACGGAACCGATTACAGACGGGTAATATTCTGCAATATCTTTTCGTTTTATCATCTCTGTTGTTATATCTTCAAACAATCCCAGTTCCACATAATTTCGCATGTCAGGATTGTCGATGATGACCATATCCGGCAGCTGTTTTTCATTAATCGCAATCGCCAGTTGTTTGTTAAATTCCGTAACCGGCCCATGATATTCCCAGCTGGCTTCATACTGTTCCTGGGATAGATTGAATTCTGACACCAGTTCATCCAGCCCTGCCTGCTGTTCATCCGTTTCATAATAGGACCAGAGTACAATTTTTTCCTTTTGGGCGGCAGGGGTGCCCGTATCTCCCCATGAAGTATCACTTTCTCTTTTTAAGCTGCAGCCTACCAGAAAAATCATGATAATAAAGACAATAAATAAGTACCTTTTCATCCGAATCCTTCTCCTAATTTGATTGGCGGTATTCGCCCGGGGATATTCCCTGTACTTCTTTAAATACCCGCATAAAATATTTTGGGTCGCCATACCCTACCTTTTCCGATACTTCATAAATTTTCAGATCCGTTCCTTTTAACAGGCGTTTTGCGTGGCTGACCCGGAACTGTTTTAAAAAGGTTGAGAAATTAATTTCCATTACCCGGTTAAATAAGGTACTTAAATATTCCGGGGTGATTTCCAGTTTCCTGGATACCTCTTCCAGGGTAATACTCTCCTGATAATGTTCCCGGATATAGTTAATCGCTTTTTTTATAGTATAATTGCTGATATCCTCCCTCTTTACCTTCTGTCCTGTCAGAAGCCGGATCATATCCAGATAGGCTGTTTCCAGTTCCACTTTTGTTAGGGCTTCTCCCATCAGGCGCAGAATATTACTATTTTTTAGCTGCTCAAAAAGCCCCTTATCAAAATCAACCAGCAAGTCGGATATCATATAATAGGTTTTAAGAAATGCCTGCCGGACATTATAGGAATCAAAATTATGCTTTGCAAAATACTCGAGAAAACTCTTTGATGCTTTTTGGATCTTTTCTGTATCACTGCTGCAGATACTGTTTTTCAAAGAATTAGTAATTTCCAGAGGGTAAACATAGGAATCCGGCCGGAATCTGCTGACAGCCTTTTCATTGATCCAGTCATCACCGCCCAGGGTAATGGCATAGGTCAGATAAGCATTCAGATTATCCCCTGTTTTTTTTAGCTCCTGTAATCCTGTGAAGGCTTCCTCCGTCCAAACGGGCTGTTCTCTTTTCCCTTTACAGGAATTTATCAGTCTGATATAAAAACATAGCTTTAAATCGTCCATATTCATGTAACCTGCCGAGAGGCAGTAAAACATACGGGTATTTTCCTGATAAAAACTATAAATATGGGTTTCCGGAAATTTGCTGCGTATCATTCTTAGTTCTTTTTCCACTTCATTTTTGTAAGTAGCCGGAGCGGCTCCCAGATAACCCATGATCAGAAGATATTTCATATCTGGTAAAAGTCCGCAGGTTTGCGCTAACTTCATATGTATATCTGCATTCTCTTCTATATGGCAAAAGAGGATATCCCGGATACAGCTCTCCCTGGTTCCCTGTTCTTTCTGCTTTTCCCTGCGTATTCGTTCATCTATTTTAATTAGTAATTCCTTTACATCCTCTGCTGCAAGGGGCTTTAAGAGATAATCATCCACACCGAACTGAAGGGCTTTTTTTGCATATTCAAATTCGGAATAACCGCTTAGAATTACGGCATGTATATGCAGCTGCATATCATAGATTTCTTTTATCATCTCCAGGCCGTTCATTACGGGCATTTGTATATCGGTAATAACCAGGTCCGGCTTAAAACGCAGGATCAGCTCCAAGCCCTCTTTGCCATTACTCCCTTCCCCGGCAATGGTATGCTCCGTATGGGTCTTAATCAGTCTGGCCATACCTTCTCTTATGGTAATCTCATCTTCTACTATTACGATTCTCATCCTCCATCCTCCCTTTGCGCAAACGGCAGCTTTAAGGTAATAACGGTACCAACCTCCGGGATACTGGTAATATTCCAGACCGCCGCATGACCATAGTACATCTCCATTCTGGTAAATGCATTATGAAGTCCAATGCTGCGGCCGTCGTCCTTTACCGCTTCCTCTCTGTTATTATACCGGGTGACCATCTCCTGAGACATTCCTTTTCCGTTATCTTCTATTATAATATTAAGGGTCTTTCTGTCTTCTGCCAAAGATATATCAATATGTATGATGCCCCCGGACTCAATCCCCTTAAAACCATGTATTACAGCATTTTCTACAAAGGGCTGAATCAGTAATTTAAAGATCCGGTAATGTCTGACTCCAGTTTCCACATGGATTTCATAGTCAAACGCATTATGAAAACGCATTTTCTGCAGACTGATGTACTTATCGAGCCAGTCCGCCAGTTCTTCAATGGTAACCAAATGATTGCTCTTACTGATACTGTAACGCAGAATGACTCCCAGATTCCGCAGCATTTTGCTGATTTCGTATTCTTCATGATCAATTGCCATCCAGTTAATGGAATCTAAGGTATTATACAAAAAGTGGGGATTGATCTGAGCCTCTAAAGCTTTGATTTCTGCATTTTTCTGCCTTTCATTGGCTTCTGTTACTTCTTCAATCAGAATTTTCACCTTTCCGGCCATGGTATTGAAGTTTTCTGC
>JAEZSL010000257.1 GCA_023443925.1 Bacillota bacterium
GCATATTTATTATTCGGATCCCCTTCTTCTCCTTCAATTCCCGCATCCAGACCAAAGCAGGCAATAATAACATCGCTTTCTTCACAGACTGCTTTAACTTCAGAGATGCGGTCATTGGTTAAGCCAAAATCACTGGCATGTTCCATATATAAATGGCACCCTTCGGAATATCTGACATTAACTGTGGCACCAAGATAATCCTGAATTCCTTCCAGTACCGTAATATATCTGGACGAAGTTCCTTCATAATTTCCAACCAGGGCATTGCGGCTGTTGGCATTCGGCCCGATTACGCCTACCGTTTTAATCCTGTCTTTTTTAAGCGGCAGCAGATTATCCTGATTCTTTAAAAGTACCAGGGTTCTTTCAGCAGCTTTTAAATTAAGTGCTTTCATATCAGCGGAATCCACAACGGAATAATGGATGGATGCATAAGGCATGTCCTCCACGGCCTCAAACAATCCCAGTTTCATTCTCGTCATAAACAACCGGATTACAGATTCATCCAGCTTTTCTTCCGGCAGCAGTCCATCTTCCACCGCCTTTTTCAGATATAAAAACATACTGCCGCAGTTTAAGTCGCAGCCGTTACCCATGGCCATGGCCACGGACCGAACCGGGCTGTCCGTTACCCCGTGGCGTTCATGAAAATCTGCTATTGCACCGCAGTCGGAAGTCACATGTCCTTCAAAGCCCCATTCTCCTCTTAAAATGTCCTTAAGCAGGGTCTTGCTGCCGCAGCAGGGTTCACCATTTACACGGTTGTAAGCACCCATAACCGCTTCCACATGAGCTTCCCGGACGCAGGCTTTAAAAGCCGGCAGATAGGTTTCCCGCATATCCTGCACTGAAACTTTGGCGTTAAATTCATGGCGGATATTCTCAGGGCCGGAATGGACTGCAAAATGCTTGGCGCAGGCAGCGGTTTTCATAAATTCCCCTTCCCCCTGCATGGCTTTGATATATCTTACGGCAAGCAGTGAAGTCAGATAGGGGTCTTCTCCGAAGGTTTCATGTCCTCTGCCCCATCTGGGGTCCCGGAATATATTAACATTCGGTGCCCAGAAGGTTAGTCCTTTATAAATATCATTATCTTCAAACTTTTGCTGCATGTTAAATTTAGCTCTGCCTTCCGTAGAGATGGCTTCCGCCACTTCATAAACCAGATCTTCGTCAAATGACGCCGCCAGGCCGATTGCCTGGGGAAATATAGTTGCCACACCGGCTCTTGCCACACCGTGAAGTGCTTCATTCCACCAGTTATAGGATTTCACTCCCAGCCGTTTTATCTCCGGTGTCGTATGTACGGTCTGAAACACCTTTTCTTCCAGAGTCATTTTAGAAACCAATTCCTTTGCTTTTGCCCGGAATTCTTCCGTTCTTTCATAGTATTTCTTCATGTCTTTACCCAATTCGGAGCCGTGCCTTAACAGGACGACCCTGTGCCATCTATGGCTTTCCTTTCTTTATGCATTTTACCTAATTGATTATTCTTCTTGTTTCTTTCTTGTCAATCCTTATCTTACTCTTCTTACCGCTCCTTTTCTTACCGTTCCTCTTCTTATTGTCCCTCTTCTTACCGCTCCTTTTTTTACCATTCCTCTTCCGTTATGGTACCATCTTCATATAAAACCATTACCCGGCCCTTGGCAGGGGTCTTGGCAATCTGGCAGCCCCGGGAAGGATTTAACGGATCGGCTTCTTTTAAATGCATTGGTTCCATATTGCCATACTGCCTGCAGCAATCCTCCAGAAGAAAGGAGAAGGCCGGGGAGGGCGTCCAGATGGCATCGGCTTTCGCATCCAGGTCCAGTGGCGGTGCAAAGTAGATACCAAGTCCCTTGCCATAGGGATTTACAAAGGAACAGTACGCTTCTTTTGTCATGACCGTGCCTTGTCTGCGTTCTTTATTTTTCATAAGCGGAATCACAGAACTCTCCAGTTTATTCCAGGCAATCATGGAATGCTGCTGCTTCAGGGTACCTGTTTTTTTCATCCAGGGCAGTGCTTCCACAAAGTATTCACTGTGTCCCCATACTTCCTCCGAATCCTCATTCATACCGTATACTTTTTCAAACTCGTTAACTGCCTCGTCCTCCAGCCCGTGAGGATGACAGTTGCCAAGTAATACACCTCCCTCTTTTACCCAGTCCGCAATTTTTAACAGCACCTCTTTTCTGGTCACATGAGTATCCAGCATTACCAGTACCCGGCTGTTTTTCAGGGCTCCGTCCAGGATCATCTGCTCATCGGCAGCATTGATCATGTAATTTTTCCGGATTGCACAGATGGATGCCCGGATGCTGTCAGGTATGGGAGTTCCACCAAGGAGCGCTTCATCCAAAGGCCAGAAAAAGGTAATGCTCTGGCCGGTCTTTCGTTCCTTGATTAAATCCTGATAACCCTTGACAAATTCACCGCCGCTAATAGCTTCCTTATCCGTAAGATTGCCGTAATAGTGGAATACCTGACGGTTGCCGTATGCTGCGCTTCCGTACATACGGACGGCCACACCTTTTGGCAGGATGGGGCCAACCGGTTCCAGCCCCAGATAGGAGCCGTAGAATTGGCAGGCACTGTGCATATGTATAGTCAGATAAATATTCTCATAAAAATTATTTCCTTCATTGGTCAGACGGATGCCGCCTCCGTATTTTGCGGCAATCCGGCTCTGATCGGAGAACGAGGAGCCATGTTCCGGCTCTTCAATACCTCCCGTGCATAAATAAACCGGAGTATCCGGAAAATGTTCCCGGCAGGCTTTCATCCAGAATTCAGCATAATCCGTCATGGATTTGTGGTACCACAGCAAAAAATCCATATACGCCGTACGGCTGGGCATAAACACCCGGAGAAAAGGCTTAACCTCTTCAAGGGACGTATAGGCTGTCCGCCAGGCTTTGTTCAGGGTTTCAACCGTACCGTATTTTACCTTCATGGTATCCCGAAAGGAAGCTACCGCATCTTCACCGCCACACCAGAAGCCTCTGTGGGTGTGATAATCTCCCGGCCAGTTCCCCACTACCGGAAAAATCGCCTCGCCATAGTCACCGCATATGCCCGGCTGGATGCTCTCTAAAACCTCCCATGGCAAATAATGTTCTGCAAAAGCTTTCAGCACACGGTTTATTTCCTGGTTAAATTCCGGGTTCCATACGGATTCAATGGGGTTTGCCTTATTATGTTCCAGACAGACCAGCTCCTGATGCCCTTCACTTTTTAGCCACCAGTCCGGTGCCGCATATTTCGGCCCCATTAAGATAAATGGCACGAATTTCAGTCCGGCCTCCTGAATTAACATTACCTGGCTGTCGTAGTGGGACCAGTCAAATTCGCCTCTGATTTCCGGTTCAAAATTCCTCCAATAAACATAAATCTGTACGGAAGTAAACCCCTGTTCCTTAACAGACTCCAGTGCCTTCATCACTTCTTCCCTGTCTTTTTCGAAGGGAATGCCGCATACTACTATTTCACCCATAAATATCTCCTTTCCCAAAACAACCCTTATATCCCTGGCAACAGGCATTCTGTCTGATAAGATAATTTCTGTTAAGGTTATTCTTATGCAGTAAACAAAAACGCATGGTCTTTTGTTTGGTTCTTATTTGATATATCATACTATGTATTTTATCATATCACACCAATTTTGATATATCAATTACTTTTTATCAATCTGATATGATCTTTGCTCACTGTCGTACCTTACTTGTTACCTGCATGAATCCAGAATGGCCACTCTATACATTGAATATCTATGGTATATGGTCTACGTTAGCCAGGTTCAGGTTTACATCTTCCTCTTGACATTTTGGTCTATAAATTATAGACTTAACATAAGTCGATAACTTATAGACCAAAGATAGTGTGAATTTAAAGTGCATTATTCACACCCTGATTGCGATAGGAGGATAATGTGAAAGATTATATTATGACAGAGTCAGAAATTAAATTTGCAGAACTGATCTGGGAGAACGAACCCATTAGTTCTGGTGATCTGGTTAAGCTTTGCGGGGAGACTCTAAATTGGAAGAAGTCCACTACCTATACCGTATTGAAAAAACTGTGCCTGCAAAAAATATTCAATAATAATGATTCCATTATTACATCCCTGTTAACCAGAGACGGGTATCATCAAAGAAAAAGCCGGCAGTTTGTAGATGAGAACTTCGGTGGCTCCCTTCCAAAATTCCTTACGGCATTTATGGGCAGAAAAAACTTAAGCAAAACGCAGATTGAAGAAATCCGGGAACTAATTAACCGGTATGAGGAGGATTAATGAATGCATTATTTCAGACTTTATTTCATCTAAACGTGGTTTCCTCTTATATCATACTATTTGTACTGGTCATCCGGTTTTTATTAAGGAAATCACCGAAGCTGTTTTCCTACGCATTATGGGGGATTGTATTCTTCAGGCTGGTATTTCCAGTATCATTCGAAAGCAATATGAGCCTGATACCCAGGCAGATAAATACGGTATCCATAGAAAGCACCGTACTAATTAATTCATCCTACCGAGGAGAAGCACCGGTAACAGAGGCCGCATTTAATAACCCCGTTGTTAAGGCTGACCCTCAAAAGTCAGATCCCGGAAAACCTCCTGTTACCCTTTATAGTCTGTTTCCGTATATCTGGACTGCCGGATTCGGCCTTCTCATTTTTATTAATTTCATTCAGTTCCTAAAGCTTCAAAAAAGACTGACCGGCGCAGCAAATATGGAGAACAATCTGTTTCAGAGTGAGTTTATTCAAACACCCTTTGTAATGGGTATCATTAAACCAAAGATTTATATACCAGCCGATCTTACCGACTATGAACGGACTTATATCGTCAGACATGAACAGGTACATATCCGTCGCAAAGACTATCTTATTAAAATTATAGCTTATTTCATCACCTGTATTCACTGGTTTAATCCGCTGGTATGGCTTTCTTTTATGCTTATGACCAGGGATATGGAGATGTCCTGTGATGAGACGGTAATAAAGGAACTTGGCGGAAATATTAAGAAGGAGTATTCGGCTTCCCTGCTGTCCCTGGCTGCCGGACGGAGTATGCCCGGGGGTATGCACCTGGCTTTTGGAGGGAATTCTGTAAAGAACCGGGTTAAAAATGTTTTGAATTATAAGAAACCGGGTATCTGGGCGGTTGTGATTTCCATCCTGGTGGTAGTTTTTGTCTGCACCGGTTTATTCTTCAGCCCGGTCAGAGCCGTTTCCGACAGTTTTAAAAGCCGCAAACAACCGGTAGCCTTGACGGATTACGAACTTTCCCGTAATACCGTCCGGCTTTATGACGGTACGGAAGGAATATTAAAACTTGTTATGACGGAAGGCAGTTTTTATGATGAAGAGTACGCCGGGTTTGGAGGCGGTATCTATCCTGAAAACTATGAGGGTTCCTATGAACTGCAATTAGTCGATAATAAAGGGAACATTCTGTCCACGCTTGATTTGAATAAAGACTGGAACATGTCCAAGATTAATTTTAAAAGCAAATTTGATATTCTGTTTTCCGATTATAATAATGATAACTGCCCGGATTTTACCATAGGAACTTATGGTTCCTCTAATATAGATCTGTATGGTCTTTATACTGCTACTCCGGAAAACCAGCTGCTTTCCATCTTGAAAGCTCCTGTCAGTAATTCATCAAAAGAATCATCAATTTTATTAAATAAGGATTCTGACAGCAGTAAAAACCGTTTTATTACCAAAGAATATGATAATTCCATCAGTAAATATGGTTACAACGTCTATGAATGGGACCAGACCTCCGGCTTCTTTCTTAAAGTCAACGAACCGTCGTCATTCCAAACAGATGAGCCTGATACCGGCAATGTTCAGGCGGCTGCCATTTCCTTTAAGGCTGATCTAACCCATAATGGCAGTATGGAAACTATTATAGTGGATACCAGCAGGGTAGCGGAGGAACAGACAGCAGTTGTATCCGTTGTAAATGAATCTGGTGAAACCCTCTGGAGTAACGAAGCCGCTACGGCCCATGCAGGCTGGAACTCCCTGTATCTAACAACGATAGACGACAAGGATTATATTCTTCGCTATCAGCCTTCTATGTTTCAGGGGACTGCGGCATATGAATACAGTTTATCTTATCTGGACAACGCAGGCTCTGAACTGTTCTATGACAGTGACCGCATCCAATTTTCCATCAATCCCGGAAAAACTAATTTCGAGCCGGAAGATCTGGTTTCCTTTGCAGATAAAGTCAACGGCTATTTTAAAAACAGTTATTTGCTATTAAGTACGGAAAACGGCGAAGTCATATACAGCACTCCCCAGAATAAAATAACAGGTGTGGAAAACTATTCCTGGCTGGACGGCGGAGGTTTTACTTACGAAAGCCAGGAGCTGCTTGATAAGTTAATTAAGTTCAAAGAAAAATATTCCGAATAACAAAACAGGGCTGTTTATAAGAGACCGCCATGGATAATGGCTATACGGTTTCTATAAACAGCCCTATGTTATTCTCTTGCTTTTATTAATGTATAACCTGTTATCGTTACACTACATTTGCTTGCATACATAGTGAACCCGAACACTATTGAACAACACCCTTTATAACAACCTCAATCAGCTGCTCCGTATTCTTTGGAGTGTCCGCTTCCAGCTCCAGGATTTCGATTATTTTTATCAGATTACGGATAGAACCTCCTCTTTCTACAATAGTAGATAATATCACCTGAAGACAAGCCAAAGATATCTTCTCCGGAATAACTCCCTCCACCACTGCCGGATACTGCTCTCTCACATTCTCAATCAGAGTCCTTACCATCTGCCTGTTTATAATCTTACTGTAATTTCTTAAACATACTTCTTTTAGGTGGTCCATAATCAAAGAAAAAGGAATACCCTCCCCGGTTTCAAAGGTTTTATCTGCCAAAATCTTATCATACGCCATAACCCGGTATTCATATTTCTCTAAACCAGGTACATCCCGCAGTCTGAGAAGTGGAAGCAGTACACCGTATTCAACGGCCAAGCTGCTTCGTAAATCCCGGACACTTTGAAAACCTTTTTCTTTCTCTTCCATTAACAAGCCGATAAATCCTTCCCCTGCCTCTAATACCAGCGGTTCTGCAATCAAGTCTTTTAAAACCTGTTTTCTTACTAACTCATCTTCATTTTCCGTTATTTTTGTATCAGACAGCCTGCCTTTCAGCAAATAATCCAAGGAACACTCCAGTATATCGCAGAGAAAACCAAACAATACAATATCCGGATAACTTGTACCTCTTTCCCATTTTGATACTGCCTGAGGCGTAACTCCCAGTCTTGCGGCCAGTTCCTCCTGGGTCAAACCCTTTTCTTTTCTTGCTAATGCAAGTCTTTCTTCAAATCCATATATACTCATACTGTTCTCCTCCTAACCAGAGAATAACATATCAGTCGTTTTTTGTAAAACAACCCTCTGTTTACTCCCATGTAAACCATCTGTACGCAGCCGGCTTCCCCCATGAAATCCTTCTTTTAAAAAACGTATAATTTCAGCTACTTTTTTTAACAATTTCTTATACAAATTCACTATTGTGTTAAATATTTCACAATGCTATAATAGATTTTGAAGGAAATAAACCATACATAAACAGATTAAGGAGGATATTTATATGATGAGATACACATTACCAAGAGATATGTACTACGGAAACGGTGCTTTGGAACAGCTTAAGAATATAAAAGGAAAAAAAGCGGTCCTGATTTTGGGCGGCGGTTCCATGAAGAAGTTTGGTTTTGTAGATAAGGTAGTTAATTATTTAACAGAAGCTGGTATTGAGACCAGATTATTTGAAAACGTTGAACCCGACCCCTCCGTAGAAACCGTTATGAAAGGTGCCGCTTTTATGAGGGAATTTGAACCGGACTGGATTATCGCCATGGGCGGCGGTTCCCCGATTGATGCTGCCAAAGCTATGTGGGTATTCTATGAATATCCGGATACAACCTTTGAAGAAATCATTCAGCCTTTTTCTTTCCCTACACTTAGGCAAAAAGCTAATTTTATAGCAATTCCGTCTACCTCCGGTACCGCTACGGAAGTAACCGCTTTTTCCGTAATCACTGATTATGCAAAAGGCATAAAATATCCTCTGGCTGATTTTAATATAACCCCTGATATTGCTATTGTTGATCCTTCTTTAGCAGAAACTATGCCCCCTACCCTGACAGCCCATACTGGTATGGATGCATTAACCCATGCGGTAGAAGCTTAAGTATCAACGCTTAACAGTCCTTTTACCGATCCTCTTGCCATAAAAGCCATTCAGATGGTTTTTGAATATCTTCAAGCTTCTTATGAAGGGGACAAGAATGCAAGAGAACAGATGCATTATGCGCAATGTATGGCCGGACAGGCATTTTCCAATGCTCTCCTTGGCATCGTACATTCTATGGCACATAAGACCGGAGCAGCATTTTCAACAGGTCATATTCCTCACGGATGTGCTAATGCCATTTATCTTCCTTATGTTATTAAATTCAATGCAAAAACAGCAAAAAAACGCTATGCCGATATTGCAAAAAGCCTTGGTATAAACGGAACCGAGGACGAATGCGTTAAAGTGCTCTGCGATAAAATCGATGAATTTAATGTAAAATTGAGTATACCAAAATCATTAAAAGAATTTGGTATTAATGAAGAAGAATTCTTAAGTAAAGTTGCAGCGATTGCTGAACTGGCAGTGGGTGATGCCTGTACCGGATCAAATCCCAGACCCATCACTCCAAAAGAAATGGAAAAACTGCTGACCTGTACTTTCTACGGAACCGAAGTTGATTTCTAATTCTTACTAAGAGATACCCATATACCCCAACAAAATAAACCCCTGTTAATAAAATCCCCGGACTATGTTATGACATTGTCTGGGGATTTTTTATTCCATCCGATTGATATTAATGTATAACGTTGTTTATATCCGCTTCACGGACTTCATCAATACCCATTTCTTATTTACTTCTCTTATTTACTTATCCTATTTACTTATCTTAATTAATTCCTCTTTCTCTTCCACCGGGCCGGATGTTACCGGCTTAACGGCCTTATAATCTGTCGTGTTCGTAATGACCACCAGATTAATTACCGAATATCCTTCCTGTATGATGCTATCCATATCAAATTCCACCAACAGGTCACCGGTATTTACTTGATCTCCATTTTTAACATAAGCGGTAAAATACTTACCATTTAACTCCACCGTATCAATTCCGATATGGATTAAGATCTCAACACCGCTGTCCGATATAATTCCGATGGCGTGTTTTGTTTCAAAAACCATAGTTACCGTCCCGGAAACCGGCGCTACTACTCTGCCCAGAGCAGGTTCCACCGCAATTCCATCCCCCAGCATCCGGCTCGAAAATACTCCGTCTCCCACTGCTTCCAGTTCAACCGCACGGCCTTTAACCGGTGAATATATTATTATATCTTTTCCTGATTTCATCTCATTTCCCCCATTCTCTATTCCCTCAAAATTATTCTTATTCTCTTCTTTTACCATATGACTGCCTTTTTCATCGGTTCCTTTTGCACTGCGGCGCATAAAGGAACTGCCTACCCTCTGCATCACTCCGAAAAACTTGTCTTTCATGTAATTCTCTCCTTCTAATTCTGGTATAGGCATTAAGCGCATAAGAAGTACGAAGAACTATCCTATGCAGCAAAAAAAGACCCAATTATCCCCAATCAGGTCTTGCCTGCATTACCAGTCACAACCCATCTTTATTTCATCGTAATTCTTTTTAAATGAATGGTTAAAAACATCAACTCTTCACCGGTCAGTTCCCGATTGTAATTTTCTTTTACATATCTGCTTATAATTTCAGCACATTGATAGTCCTTGTTATAATTGGTTTTTATCATTTTCTGAAGGTCAAAGTCATCATCTGCCACGGCTTTATTATTAAATAATCTTTGACCGAAATATTTCAAATGAGTTATGAATCTTTCGTAATGCAGTGATTCCTCATCTAAATCAAGCTTGTAATAATTCCTGGTAATATCCAGTATATCCTGTATAAGCCTGGTTATCTTCATCATGTCACTCATATTGGTATCCAGCTCAGCATTCACGATATGCAGTGCGATAAATCCTGCTTCATCCTCCAAAAGCTTTACACCAAGTCTTTTTTCTATGATATCCAGGGCATGTTGGCCCATTCGGTATTCCTCCTGGTAAAACTTTTTAATTTCCCAGAGCAGCGCATTTTTATATTCAAGTTTTAAATGCTGCCGTTCTATGGCAAAGCTTAAATGATCCGTGAGTGTTATATAGATATTATCATTTAATTTTTTTGTAAGCAGTTTTTTGATGTCATCAATAATCTCCGTACAAACCTCAACATGTTCCAATGGTATACTATCTACCAGGCTTTGCAGTTTATTCAGGGTTGACTTAGAAGGCATACTGTATATTTTTTCGATTCTGCTGTCATCTGCCGTATCCGCTGCTTTTTTCTGAAAACCGATTCCAGAGCCTCTTAATATAATTTCTTCTCCTTTATCATTGACAGAACAAACAAAATTATTATTAATAACTTTAGTTATCTTATACATTTTCTGCCTCTCATTCAAAAATAAAAAAGACCTGACTTGTAATAGTTAATAAAAACTACGAAGTCGGTCTTGCCTGCTTAAACAGTAACAATCCTACATATGAATAACATAATAATTTTATCATTCCTGTATATGTATGTCAATGTTATTTATTAAAATCTGACGTTCCTTTTTATTAAAAGCGGACATTCCTTTTTGTATAACTAGTAATATGACATTTCACCTGAACTAATTGCTATAACAAGTTTTTCTTTGTATGTATCATTTTGTGTCGGAATCATTTTAATGGTATAACCTTACTTTGTATTCTTATTGAATTTATCTACTGCATATTCCATGATGTCTTTGTCCGGACTTTCTGTTGCAATATTCCAGAACACAATTTCTTTACTTTCATCTGACGCTGCATTTGAATCCCCCGCTTTTGCATTCAAATCTCCAGCTTTTGTTGCTTTTGTACTGTCCGCCTTACTTGCTGTTTTTTTACCTGAATTCCCGCAGCCAACTAATAAAGAAGCAACCATTGTAAGACTTAGCACTACACCCAATACCTTCTTTTTGATATATATCCTCATTGTTGATTTAGTAAGGTTTTTATTGCATTATCATAATAACATTAATTAATCATAATTAGAATTTAATAAAATGTCTTTCTTCTATAAAATTCTTACCGCATTTCACAGTTAGAGCTGCTTTACGTAAATGATACTTAATTGGATTTGGGTGTCAAATTAAATTGATAATAGGACAGTAATTAAGGCTTCAAAAAAGAGGCACAATCTTTCGACTGTACCCCTAATAAGGAAAAGCATTATATTTTATTATTACCAACCTAACTTTTTACTGCGTTAATACCATGATATCTCCTAAACACAATGGTCTAAATCCAGCAGTCGGATTGGTAGGGAATAATCTTACAGCAATTTATTAAATTCGTCTGCCACAAACTGAACTTTTGGTCCTACGATAACCTGAACACTGGTTTTACTCGGTCTGATGACGCCTGCAACCCCTGCTGATTTAATTTTCTTTTCATTTACCAGCGTATAATCTTTAATTTCCAATCGAAGTCTGGTTATGCAATTATCCGAATTTGTTACGTTCTCTTTACCGCCCAGGCCTTCTAATATAATGGCCGCTATTGTGGTATAATCATCATTTGCCAGGCTGGCTTTCAGATCTTCTTCATCGTCATCTTCCCTGCCGGGTGTTTTTAAATTGAGTTTAGTAATTACAACGCGGAATACTGTATAATAAACCACACTAAAGCCTAAACCAACTGGAATTAGTAATAAGGGATTTAGTGCCATGGGAGATTTAAAGCTTAAGATAAAGTCAATTAATCCGGCGCTGAAATTAAACCCTGCCCTTGTCGGCAGCAAGGCTACGATAAACGCTGAGATGCCGGTTAATAATGCATGTATCACGTATAATACAGGTGCTAAAAACATAAAGGAAAACTCTAATGGTTCTGTAACACCAGTTAAGAAGGAGCAGAGTGCTGCAGACATTAATAAACCTGCTGCTATTTTTTTCTTGTTATCCTTCGCCGTATGGTACATAGCAAGTGCTGCTCCTGGTAAACCATACATCATAACCGGGAAGAAACCTGCCATATACATACCTGTTTGACCTCTGACGCCGCCTTCAACGGTTCCCCAGAACTTACCTATATCCGTAATACCAGCGATATCCTGCCAGAATACCTGGTTAAGTGCATGGTGAAGACCAAGCGGAATGAGCAAGCGATTGAAAAACGCATAAATACCTGCACCAACTGCACCTGTACTAATAATTGCTTTACCAAATGCAATCAGAGCTCCATATACAAATGGCCATACAAAGAATAAAATAAGAGAAACTCCAATTGTAACAAAGCCTGTAATAATTGCTACACTACGTTTTCCGCTAAAGAATGCCAATGCATCCGGTAATTTCGTATTCTTAAATTTGTTGTAGCAGGCAGATCCAATTAAACCGGTAAGTATACCAATAAATGTATTTTGAATCTTACCAAATGCCGGGTCAACTGCTGTAATGTCCGAAACCCTTATAAACATTTGCACTGCCCCCGGTGATAATAGAGTTGTCAGCATAAGCCAGGATACCAGCGCAGCAATCGCTGAAGTACCGTCTTTGTCATGTGCCATTCCCACTCCAACACCAATCGCAAACAGAATTGGCATGTTATCAATTATTGCAGCACCTGCTTTAATTAAAAAGGCAGCCATAATACTATTGGTACCCCATCCATCCGAATCAATCCAGTAGCCCATCCCCATTAAAATTCCTGCTATAGGAAGTACAGCAACTGGAAGCATCAAGGACTTCCCAAGTCTTTGAAGATATTTCATCATAAATATTTTCCTCCTATTTTTTGTGATCAGATAGTAAATTAATTTAAAACCCATCTATGGGCTCAATCCTTTTAGCATCCCCTCTTTTCTTTTCATAGTCTCAGCTTATCAAGTTCTTAACTCTCCACTCCCTTAACCGCACCCCACTTTCTAATATTGTTTACAGCGCCGATTACATTTTTTAAAAAAAAGACCAAACTTTATGAAACAGTTCATTATTTCATAAAGTTTGGTCTTGCCTGCCTAACCAGTAACAACCCAATAAATTATATTCAGTTTATTATATAATAATAACAAATCAATAACTCAAATAATCCTAATGCCAAAAATTAAAGTTTATATGGTTCTCACAAACTGCTATATCAAGATATTTTATACAATATGTAGCAAATATAATATAAAAATAACAAGAAAGCTTCACAACTGCCCAATATAACAAGATTGACATTAACGTCCTATGGGAATATAATACAAGAGCAAATTAAATATGTCAAGTGCTTTTAGTGAGAATTTTATACTCATTATGTTGTATAATAAATATAAATCCAAAATATTTCCAGTTACAAACAGCAACTAATTTATAAAGAAAGGAACAGGTAAATCAGAATGAAAGTAACATCAAGCCAGTACATAAAAAATGTGAAACCCTTACTGAAGGTATTATTAGACAGCTTGCTTAAACAATATGAATATGCCTCCATTCTGGCAACGGATTCCAAGGCCATGACCTACAGTGTATCCAAACGCGGTACCACAATCTCAGAAGCAGATTTCCTAAGCGGACGGGGCTTTGTCGCCAAGGTTTACGATGGTAAAAGTTATGGAGAATATTCGTTTAATGAGATTACGGAAGAATCTATTCCGTTAATTTCAGACCGGATTCATAACAACTTAATGCCGTTAAAAGATTATCTTCCGGAAGGCGTAACAGAAAGTGAATACGGCAAACTTAGTGATGAGGCAGAGTTTTTAAACGAAAGCTCCGAATATTTGGAGAGTCCCGAAGAACTTGGCGATGATAAGATCACGGCTCTTCTCTCTGACTTAAGTACACAAGGACGGGCACTGGACTCCAGAATCCTGGACTGTACCGCTTCCTGCAGGTATCAGCAATATCATAAGTTATTCTTATCAAAGAATAAGGATATGGAACAGAACATTCTCTGGACCACCGGAAGCCTTATGGTTATGGCCTCCAGGGGAGAAGAAATAAAGTATAATTTTAACGGTTATTCCAATCTTGGCGGAACTGAACTGCTGAAAGAAATGAAAAAGGATTTACAGCATGTGGCGGACGTATCGCTGGAACTGCTGGAGAGTCAGCCCATAACCCCCGGAGAATACGATTGTATCTGCACTCCTGAGGTGACCGGCATGATTGTTCATGAAGCCTTCGGCCATGGTGTGGAAATGGATATGTTTGTGAAAAACCGTGCCCTTGCACAGAAATATATCGGTGAATATGTTGCTTCCCCCTTAATCACTATGCGCGACGGAGCCGCCGCTGCCAGAGAAGCTGCTTCTTACCTTTTTGACGACGAAGGTGTTATGGGACAGGATACGGTTATTATTGAAAAAGGTATTCTAAAACGCGGGATCAGCGACAGTCAGACTGCCATGCATCTCTCCACAGTCCCTACCGGTAACGGCAGACGGGAAAACTATGAACGCAAAGCTTATACCCGTATGACCAATACCTATTTTGAAGCCGGAACCGATAAGCTTGAGGATATGATTGCTTCCATCGAGCACGGATATCTTCTGGAAAACGCCAGCAGCGGTATGGAAGATCCCAAGAATTGGGGTATTCAGTGCATGGTTAATATTGCCCGGGAGATAAAAGACGGAAAATTCACCGGCAAAATATATTCACCTATTGTCTTAACCGGTTATGTGCCCGATTTGTTAAAATCCATCTCCATGGTTTCTGACAAGACCGAACTATTTGGCGGTGGTTTCTGCGGTAAAGGTTATAAAGAATGGGTCAAGGTTTCAGACGGCGGCCCCTATATTAAAGCAAAAATACGCCTGGGTTAATTGCCGCATGAAATGCATGCGAGTCATTAGAAGAATAGCAAAAGCGGCTGTTCTTCACAGTTTATGCCCAGAAGTCATGGGCACTAGATTAAATACCGAAAGGATTGGTGAAAGCTTGTTACATAAAATCTTATCTGCCTTAAAGCAGAATAATATATCCGTATATTTAATTAACGAAGTTAAAAAAGAAACAGTCGAATTATTTTTTATTAAGAAACACCTGGATATGCGGCGGTTAAAAGATATCTGTCAATACAGCGTCACAGTTTATCATGACTTTGATAAGGACGGGGTTCTGATGCGGGGTTCCTCAACGGTGGGCATCCAGCCCGGCATGAGCATAGAAGAAGTAGAAACTACTTTAAAGAAAGCTTATTTTGCCGCTTCCTTTGTCTGCAATCCTTTTTATGAACTGCAGGAGGGCCAGGAAGAAGCAACGGTGAGAATGAAAAGTTCCCTTAGCGGCGGTTCCCTCGCTGAAAATGCAGCTAAAATGACGGAGGCTTTATTTCTGGAAGATACCGATACGGACACTTTCCTTAACTCAACCGAGCTCTTTGTGGAAAAAACCCTATGCCGTATTCTTAATTCCGGAGGCATCAATGTCAGCTATGAAAAGCACAGTGTAAAAGGTGAATTCGTAGCCCAGTGCGTTACACCCCAGGATGTTGAAACCTATCAAAGCTTTTCCTATGACGAACTGGATACCGGTGCTTTACAATCTAAAGTAAAAGAGACTCTTCGGATGACCAGAGCCCGTGCCCAGGCAAAATCAGCTCCGGCGGCAGGCGAATACACGGTTTTACTTTCCGGCCGTTATGTAAGCGATATTTTTGAATATTATTTAGACCGCTCTTCTGCTGGTATGATATATCCGAAATACTCTAACTACCAGGTAGGAAGTCAGGTTCAGGGGGATGATGTTACAGGTGAACAGCTGACCGTCACTTTAAAAGCCAAAGAACCTTACAGCAGTGAGGGAATTCCCATGACCGACCGTGTTCTCCTAAAAGACGGCATTCTGCAGACAATACACGGTGGCAGCCGTTATTCTTATTATCTTGGCACAGAACCCACCGGTAACTATAACAGCTTATACGTCCCCGGCGGTTCGAAGACTTTTTCCGAACTAAAAACCGGCAAATATCTTCACGTAGTTAATTTCTCCGATTTTCAGATGGATACCTTTTCCGGACATTTTGGCGGCGAGATTCGTCTTGCCTTTTTATGTGACGGTAATACTGTAATTCCAGTTACCGGAGGTTCTATTAACGGCAGCCTGCTGGAAGCCCAGAAAAATCTTGTACTGTCAAAGGATATGCAGATTGAAAAAGGCTTCGAAGGCCCTTATGCCATAAAATTTGAAAAGATAAGTGTGGCAGGCGTTTAAACGATAAACTGATATGTAGTTAAAGAGCACGCCTATTCTATATAAGCACTCACCGGGGAAAACGCCCCTTGATATTCACTTTTCGCTGCTTCCCAGCAAGTGAATATCAAGGGGCGTTTCATCTATTTTATTTTATTATGCTTTATTTTATTTATCTTTGTTATTAGCCTCATTTTATTTATCTTTGCTATTAACTTTATTTTATTAACTTCTTTGGTGTTAGTATATTAACTTTATTTTATTTATCTTTACTATTAGCTTTATTTATACATCTTTACAGTCAGCTTTATTTATTCAAACACCAGCTCTATATCCCCGCTGCTTAAATCTGCGGATATGCTGTTAACTCCGCCGTTCTCCCGCCGCAGATGTCCGTCATAGCTCTCACCTTCCACTTCAATGGAACCATAGGAAGTGCCAAGATCGAGTTTATAGTCCCTGGCTTTACCCTTTAGCTGGAGGATTACATCACCATAACTGTTGGAAAGATCCAGATTACCGACAGAAGAATCGGTAACCTTTAAATTGCCGCTGCTTAGATCTGCATCCAATTGCTCCATTACCATACCTTTGCAGCTTATATTTCCGTATGAATTGCTGATATCCATTGTTTTACCGGTTACCGTATCAAAGGTGCCGTCGCCGCTGGCCATGGAAATCTTCATGCTGCTTTTAGCCGGATCAGGGTTATGGTCTGTGGCTTTTACATTAATATTCTTAAAACCAGCCTCACCATAAGAATTGGAATAAGAAAGGTTTTCCATATTAAAATCACTGATTTCACTGCTTCCGGACGCCATGCTGATATCCGCAGTTTTAACTTCTGCATTGATTAATTCCAAGTCGCCGTATGCCACCGATACTTTTAGCTGGTCAGTCAGAAAATCAGATAAGCTTATATCTCCGGAAGCTGCTTTGATGTCAATCCGCTCCAGGTCAGCCTTCTCCGGCAGATATATTTTAATCCGATTCTTCAAATTAAAATCAAGGTTATAGGATTGGGGAAAGGATCTGTAATCATCAAATTCGAGAATTCCATTATCCATTTTATATTCCGGTTTTTCAAGGAAATACCAGTAATCAATCTCAATATAAAAATCATCACTTTTAATAAATTCAATATCACCGATACGGGAATCTATATTAATCCGTTTCAGAGCTTCCACCTTGGTCTTTTCTATTTTTAATTCCTTTGTATCCGCCATGCTGTACCTGGTGGTATTGCTGAAACTAAGACTGTACTCACAGCCGGTCAAAACAATTCCGGTGAAAATAATTGCTGTTATATATACTAATAAGTTTTTCTTTCTGTTTATCATTTAATAATTCCCTTCATTAATCCTCCGTGAGCTGAGGCACACAAATACTGGCGACTTTGCATACCTTCCGGTCATAGGTAAGAAGCCCGTTTACCTCATCTTCCACATCGGTGAGCTGGGTAAATACTGCGGCCGACAACCCTTTTTTGATTAACTGCTTTATCTCATTATTGTACAAAGCCTGAACCGCTTTATTCAGTTCCTTTTTATTTACATATATTTTATAGCCGAAAATACCGGCGGAATAGGAGTGTTTTGGAATATAACATACATAGCCTGCAAATTCCGATAATACTACAGCCCGGTTTTCCAAAATCACATCCAGTTTTCTGAAATAATTATGGACACTGAAGAAATCTCCGCCTTTCTGGTCAAACCATCCGCTGGCCTGGTCAATGAGCCTGGTATTATCCAGTCCTCTTATCAATTCCACTGCCTTGCCGGCATCAAATTGTCCCCAGCCTTCATTAAAGGGCACCCAGACTGCAATGGAGGGACAGTTATATAGATGCTCCACGGTTTTTCTGCACTCCTTAAGCCATTCTGTTCTGCCCTTTTTATTTGCCCTGGAGAATAACAAATAAGAGTTATCCTTAACTTTGTTTACCAGTTTGGGAAAAAAGGTGGGAAGATACCCTAACCAGAACATATTATATTTTCCACCGCCGTTTACCATGTCCTGCCACACTATGACTCCAAGACGGTCACAGTGGTAATACCAGCGCAGTGGTTCTATCTTAATATGTTTCCGGAGCATATTAAACCCCAGATCCTTGGCGGTTTGTATATCATAGATCAAGGCTTCATCACTTGGTGCCGTATACAGGCCGTCAGGCCAGTAGCCCTGATCCAAAAGACCATTATGAAAATAAGGACTATTATTCAGGAACAGTCTTTGAATCCCTTCTTCATCTTTCTTTACCTCAAACTTACGCATTGCAAAATAACTTTCAATTCTGTCATCTCCCGCCATTACGACCATATCGTAAAGATACGGATCTTCCGGGCTCCACAGTCTCGGTTCTTTTATGGGAATAATGAAACTGGTTCCATAATCCTTAACCGTCTGTACCAACTGTTTATCCGCAAATATTTTAACGGTTATTTCCCTGTCCTTTACATTTTTCTCCCAGTGATTCATAAGAATGTCCAGCTGTATGCAGCTGTCATCTACCGAAGGCGTTATCTTAAAGTTACGGATATACTGTTCCGGCACCCATTCATACCAGACCGTCTGCCAAATTCCGCTTTGTGCCGTATAGAACATGCCTCCCCGCATAAGAACCTGCTTTCCCCTGCTGTGATAGGAAGAGTCGGTTAAATCAATTACCCTAACCGTTAACCGGTTTTCTCCCTCCCTGATATATTTGGTAATATCACAGGAAAAGGGAAGATATCCTCCGATGTGCTTTTTTACTTTGGTATTATTTATAAACACTTCACAGAACTGGTCAACTGCCCCAAAATGCAGGATGCACCGTTTCCCTTTTGGTATCTCATCAAAATATACAGTCCTTTCATACCACAGGTAATCATCCGGCATAACCGTGCGGTTCACTTCTGAGAGCACGCTTTCCGGTGAAAACGGCACCAGTATCTTTCCGTCAAAATCTACGGGTTTTTCTTTATCCTTGGTGATGACGTAATCCCAATAACCATTTAGCACCTTATAGTTATCCCGCTTCAGCTGGGGTCTGGGATATTCTGTGAGAACCTGTTCCGTATCAATTTCTTCTCCCCACTTTGTGTACAATTGATTATAAGGCATCTTTTTTTTAGACAGTATAACGGTTTTAACAACATCCTTTAATTTCATTCTACCACCTGTTTTTAATTATTTAAAATTGCTAATATATGTCAGTATAGCATATTAAAAAATTACAATCCACTTTATTTTTAACAGTTTCTTAGTAATCTAGTACTAGTTTATACTTAATTTACAGCTCACCGGTTATAACAGATTACTATTATTATATTGATACCAGAATGAAGGTTTACAAAAATACTGTAATTTAATGAGGCCGCTTACCCCTGTGAAACTATAATAAATCCAGGCTTGCAGCCTTAGCAATAATTTTATTCCAGGTTATTGATTAAAACTAAAATTAGTGCTATCATAAGAACAATTTTATAAAACCGTTGGTCAGTATAATATTAGAAATAAAGCTACCCGTTATGGGAAGAAGGAGCTGCTATGAGGAGAAAAGACCGGGAAGTAAGCAATATCGAAGATATAATTGAAATTATGAAAAAATGTGATGTATGCCAGTTAGCCCTATATGATAAGGAATATCCCTATATTGTTCCGTTGAATTTTGGATTTTCTTATGACGGCATCAATATGGAATTATTCTTTCATGGAGCCGCTGCCGGCAAGAAGCTGGAGCTGATCCGTGAAAATAGTAAAGCGGCATTTGAAATGGACTGTTCCCATAAACTCATCGGCGGCAGCGAGGCCTGTGAATATACGATGGAATATGAGAGTGTTTGCGGAAATGGCAGCATAGAAATTCTGGAGGGGGAAGCTAAGCTTACAGCATTAATCCATCTTATGGAGCAATATGCACCTGGGGAAAACTTCCATTTTAATGAAAAGCATGTGAATGCTGTGACCGTATTCAAGTTAAAAGTAAACAGTATAACTGGTAAAAGATTAAACCGTTCCTGATTATAAAATGCAAATGTTCCTGATGTCTATGTGTTTCATAAATATCACTTGATCTGGAGGATTATATTTTTTAAGAGAAAAAGAGGCATGCTGTACAAACGATATCGATTATTCTTTCGTTGTACAGCATGCCTTTTTTTTGATTTTGCTTGCCTCTAATTTCCCCGGGCATATCACAAATTTATGTACGCTCATATAGAAAATTTTTTGTTTTTTTTTTTATTTTTTATTATATAGATAATTTATTATTATATAGAAAATTAAAACAAACGCATTTTATATATCTACACTCGCAAAGCAGTGATCCAAAAACACACCGCAGCCGCTGCGGAGAGAGGAGTTGCAAAATATTTCTCTTTTTTGCTGTTTGATAGTAAGTTCATTCCTGTATTCAAAGTTAAATATGCCGCAAAAAATATACAAATATATTTCGTTAGTTTCTGAGAAAACCATAGAGTTAAAAAGCCGCCTGCCTGCAGAATCATAAGGATTGCAAACACTTGGATGAGAAGCGAAAATATGGCCATTACTCTAAACTGTCTGGGTAATACTTTATATCTGCCGCCCATTGTAAACTCACCCAAGGGCAAACCGCAAGCCGCAAGAAAAGTTAATACAGCTACAATTGCAAACAAACCGGCACCTATTAATGCTGTCACTTATTTACCTCCTACGCCTTAATGAAGATCAATTATTTTTGCCATGCTTTATAACATGAAAAAGTCATGTTCAAATGTACCTTTAGTAACCATAGAGTGAAATAAAGGATATTTCACACCCTGATTTGAGGCAGTAAATCATCTGCAGATGCCTTATGCCTGCTAATAATTCATTCCATATCCCATATCAAATAAAAGTGTACTATCTTTTTTGCCAATATCTTCTACACTCTTATAGTAGGGCATAGGAAGCTTACCGGTAAAAGCTGTTTCGCCGCTTAATACGGCAGCAATACCGTCTCCCTCCGATCCCGGCAGGTAACACATGACAATGCTGTCCCAGTCCTCCATATAATCCTGAATAAGGACATTCCGCCCCGCTACCAGAAGGGTTATGGTAGGTTTACCCAGTTCCTTTGCCGCCATAATGGCTTTTAGGTTACCCTTATGACCCAGAGCACCGGTAATCGATAAATCTTTTGTATCTCCTTGATATTCCGCATAAGGAACCTCTCCCAGTGCCAGTATAACCGTATCGGCTTCCTGGGCCCGGTTTAAATCCGTTATGATTTCAAATCCGTACTTTTTACCGTATTCCTCCAACCCTTTAAGGATGGTGGTTCCCTCGGTCACCTGCCCATTGCCATTATCCATTACTCCCTGCCAGGTCAGGCCCCAGCCTCCGCATTGAAGCCCCATATCATCCATAGCCGGCCCCAGCACCAATATTTTCTGTCCTGCCTTTAGCGGCAGGGCATGATTATCATTCTTAAGAAGTACAAGGGATTTTTCCACCAGCTTCTTGGCCAGTTCCCGGTATTCTGTGCTTCCAAGTTCCGATACTTCATGGGGAAGCGTTTCCTGGTAAGGATCTTCAAATAATCCCATTTCAAATTTTACCGTAAGAATACGGTTAACGGCATCGTCAATCCTTTCCTGGGTTATTAAGCCTTTTTCAACACCTTGGGTGATTGCTGTTATGGCGGCTTTATACCGGGTCGGTTCCATTAACATGTCTAACCCCGAATTGACAGCCAATACAATATTTTCTCCATAGCTGCCGCCGCTAAGCTCATTTACCGCTTCCCAGTCCGAAACGACAAATCCCTTAAAACCTAATTCATTTTTTAATACGTCGGTAAGCAGATATTTATTCTCATGCATCTTCACTCCCTGATAGGAGCTAAAGGAAGCCATAACAATCTGCGTACCGGATTCGATGAGTTTTTCATACGGAGGCAGGTAAATCCGCCTCAAATCCTCTTCGGACACCGTAACATTACCACGATCCAGCAAATTACTGCCCTGGCCAGAACCATATTCAGTTCCTCCGTCAGCCACATAATGCTTTGCCGTCGGTGCCACCCCATGGTCCGCCTGGCCTTTTGCATAAGCCTCTGAAAGTGCCGTTACAGTTTCAGTATTACTGGAAAAGCACTCATAGGTCCTGCCCCATCTGGGATCACTGCTTACCGCCACACAGGGAGCAAAGTTCCATAGTATGCCTGTCAGTTTCATCTCTTCTGCAACTGCCCCGCCCATTTGATACATTAACTGCGGATCATTGGCAGCACCCAGTCCGATATTATGCGGATAAACCACCGCCCCATAGACCAGGGAATGGCCGTGGACTGCGTCTACTCCATATATCATGGGAATCCCAAGCCTTGAGTTCATGGCACCTTTCTGAAAGTCCAGAAACATTTTACTCCATTCTTTTATGGTATTGCTGCCCGGATAAGATCCACCTCCGCTGAGTATGGAGCCCAGTCCCAATTCTTCCATATCCTTTCTGGTAACCTCAGACCTTAAACCCTGAAGCATCTGACCGGCTTTTTCTTCCAGTGTCATTCTTTTTAGTAAATCCGCAGCCCGCTCTGCCGCGGGTTTAGCAGCATCTTTATAAGCAGCCTCTGTTTTCTCAGGAACTGTGTTATCCTGATTTACACCGGACTGCAAACTGCCGCTATCCTTACTCTGGCTGCATCCCATTAATGTAATGGACAAAAAAAACAATATAGTAAAAGCGAAATATCGAAACCGAAACATAATACCCTCCATTTAATTAAATTTGAAGCTGCTTTCCTGCCATTATGCCTTTACCTTCGAGCTTAATCCCTCTACAGGTAATAAAGTAGTCAAAAAAATATATCTGGTATAGATAAGATTGTCCTAGTTCCTTTCATTATTTTTGAATGAGACTTGATTTCCGTATTTTGATATAGATATAGATTTCCGTAATTACAATACATAGGATTAAATAAGTTAAAAAGATGGCCAATGCCCACCTGCCAGCGGCTGAATTCTCCTTTAAAGCAAGTTTTTGTAAAACTGCAGTAATAAGCAATACCAGAGAGCCGGCAAGAAACAACCTGCCGAAAAAACGGTTGGACCAATACCATACATTTTTATTTCTGTGTAATTGCAGAGAAACATATCCCACATTATGGGGTGAGGCGGGTGAAAACCAATATACCATAATTCCTATAATACAAAAAACAATTCCCAAGCTTATAAGATTCATGCTCCTGATTCCTCCATTTTAAACATTCATCGTTTCTTACTAACCGTATTATACACCAAATTTATCCAATACAATATAGAAAATATGCTGAAATTAATTTTATATACATATAAGCCACCAGCCATCCAACCTATTTTCTATTGTATAATACGGGCTGTACCGGGTAGGCAGACTACCAGATACAGCCCGTATTTAACTATTCATACATAAAATTAGTAACACCAATATTTTTTAACGAAACAACCGGTCTGCAGAATTTGCTTGGCAGTTTTGTATTACCTGCCGGACATACGGTTAACAGATAGCAGCCTTCATATGGCACCTTAAATTCGAAACATCCATAGCCGCATATCTTCTGGCAGAAAAGTTCTCTTCTTTTATCATCACATACCTTAAAAAGCTTAACTTCCCATTCATGGGGTTTGCAGCAATGGCAGCCCCATATACAGCCCATAATCACACCAGGCTTAATCGGGCATTCCGGTTTAAGCGGACATGCAGGTTCTTCCACAACAGGAATTGGTACCGGTATCGGATAAACAACATACTCGGTAGAAGGTTCCGGGCATTCCGGACATACCGGGCAAGGTTCTGGTTTCGGACAAGGTTCCGGTTCCGGGCAAGGTCTTTGCGGCGGACAGGTCGGGCATTCCGGACAAGGTGCCGGCGGCGGTACGGGCGCCGGTCTTGGTGGTGCCGGCGGTGGTACCGGGGCTGGTCTCGGCGGTGCCGGTGGTGGTACCGGGGCCGGTCTTGGCGGTGCCGGCGGCGGAACAGGGGCTGGTCTTGGCGGTGCCGGTGGTGGTACCGGGGCCGGTCTTGGTGGTGCCGGCGGTGGTACCGGAGCCGGGGCTGGCGGCGGTACGGGAGCTGGCGGTGGTACCGGAGCTTCGGCACACGTTAAGCCGCCGGCAAAGGGATAATAATGAAATTCAAATCCACTGGCTGCGTTTACGGCAAAAGCACGCAGGGCGGCATTTCCGCTGACATGCCCGCCGGTCTGATGGGCATGGAACATAGCCTGTGGTGCCAGAATACTGCCCCAGATATCCGAGGATTTCTCCATATAGATATTGGTTGCGTCTTCAAATACATATAATGTCTGACCAGCTTTTCTTTCTTCTCCATAGAGGCCATACTGCAGATGTGCATTGCTTCCTGTCCGTAAACGTACAATAACAAGACTTCCGGCAGGTACTTCAGCACGCAGCCCCTTGGTTAACAAGCCATTCGGGCGGACATCAATTAAAAAGACATTTTGACGCGGATCACTGCCGCGCAGAATCAATTCGTGAATATTATCAACTACCGTTCCATTCACCGGAAGTTCTTCGATACACCTCATATAATCATCAATACCCTGCCTTGCGTTCTGGAAAAACAGAGGCAGGTCTGCTCCGATTCTGGATGCAGGTATATAGCGTGGAACATCGTAACTTGGGATTATATAATGATCCCCTTTATCGCTGATCGTCCAATACCTGCTTCCTCCGGATGCCTGGTATAAATAATTCAGTTCCTGTTCCTGATCCGGTGTTCCATCTTTACCAATTAAATAGGTACTTCCTTTTGCCGCTTGAAAGCTTCCGCCCACTACTACATGGCCGATAACCACGAGGGGACCGCCCACAGATACATTACCGGCGGCCAGAAATCTTACCATATCGGGTGAATACCTGATCTGATTTCTGGAATCCCTTTCAAAACCAACACTCAATCCCCTGGGACTATAGAAATTTCCTCCTATTGCCATAGGGCCTTCTACATCAACAATGTTATTGGCATCGTTGAATACGATTACGTTAAACTGGGAAGCCACACCAAAAGGCTGACCTTCTATATCGTACCATACAATATCATCATAAGGTACTCCTACGGCTGGACTGCCATAATCATTAAAATCCATATAAACTCCTGTAAAAGCCTTGGATTGCAACGAATCCTTATTCTCATTTCAGTTTATTCTGGATAGGATATTATTGTGCAGGTTTATGCGCATTCTTCCTAAATTATTACTTTTATTTTTTAGTGGTGCTAAAGCCAGGGTCTATATTCCAGCCGTGATCCAAAGGGCCGTTCCCCTTCCCTATATCAAGTCCTGATCTTAGCGCTCCGGTTATATATGCCTTTGCTGCCCCGATACTGCTCTTTATATCCATGCCCGCAGCCAGGTTACAGGCAATCGCTGAGGAAAGGGTACAGCCGGTTCCATGGGTATTGGAGGTTTTGATCCGCGTCTGTGTAAACCAGTAAAATTCCCCTCCCGCATAGAGCAGATCGTCACTGCAATCTTCTAAATGCCCTCCTTTGATTAAAATATCTGTCCCATACTGTTCCGATAATTTAAGTGCTGCCTTTCGCATATCGGTTTTGCCATGGATTCCCAAACCGCACAGCCATTCCGCCTCCGGGATATTGGGTGTAATAATCCTGGCAAGCGGCATCAGTTTAGAAATAAGTGCCTGTATAGCCTCCTCCTTTAACAGCCTGCTGCCGCTGGTAGAAATCATGACCGGGTCCAGAACAATATTTTCAGCCCTGTATTCCGTTAGCTTTTCTGAAAGTACTTCAATTATATTCCGGCCGGATACCATTCCAATCTTAACGGCATCCGGATATATATCCGTAAATACCGCATCCATCTGCTTTGCAACAAACTCGCCGGTCACCTCCTGTACTGCGTATACCCCTGTGGTATTTTGTGCGGTAAGTGCTGTGATGACACTCATGGCATACATCCTATGTGCGGCTATGGTCTTAATATCAGCCTGGATTCCTGCGCCGCCGCTTGAATCGGAACCTGCTATCGTTAATATCTTTTTCATGTAATCCCCCTTTATATTGCAAGCTTGCCAGCGATACTGCTTAAATAGAAAGACTAAAAATGCCACGCTTTTTTCACCTTTACGCCCATTGTATATCTCAGGCCGGTGGTATTTATTCTCCGGCTGCCATTTGTGTTGACAACCGGAGCAGTTCTTTCGCTGCCATGCTGATATCCGGCTGTGCGAAGATGGCTGAAATAACTGCCACTCCGTCCGCTCCGCTGCCGGAAAGCTTTAATATATTGTTCTTATTGATTCCGCCTATGGCTACCACGGGTATATGCACCCTGCTGCAAATGCTTTTCAGGGTATTAAAGGATACCGGAGTGGCATCCGATTTGGTGGAGGTGTTAAATACCGTACCCACACCAATATAATCCGCACCCATTTCTTCCGCCTTTATAGCTTCTTCTACCGTATGGGCGGATAAACCAATGATTTTATGACTGCCCAGCTTCTCCCGGACAGCTAGAATCCCTTCATCTCCCTGACCGATATGTACACCGTCAGCATCCGCTTTGAGAGCTACTTCTACATCATCATTTATGATAAAGGGTATTCTATAGCGGTCTGTAACGGCTTTTATTTCTACCGCTGTTTTTACGAACTCCGAAAAGGATAGATTTTTTTCCCGCAGCTGTATAAAAGTAGCTCCTGCCTGTATACTTTCTTCCACTAGGTCAGCCAGGCTGCGTCCCTTCAGCCAGGTCCGGTCGGTAATTACATAAAGACGCATATCCTGTTTATTTACTCTCAAGGTAATCCTCCTTCCCGCATATGGGTATTTCCGAAAGCCTGGCCCTGTTTGTTATGGTATCTTCCTTTATCTTGCTTGCAAAATCAATCAGATGCATTCGGAAAGAGGCCGTTCCGCCTTCTGTTTCTGTCATTTTCTCGTATGCCAGTTCTCCGCAGATCCCCATGGTACATACAGCTACAGCCGCGGCTTCTGTTAATTTCTCTGGATTGGCGGCCAGAAAAGCTCCGGTAACCGCCGTCAGCATACAGCCGGTGCCTGTAATCCTGCTCATTAAAGGATGGCCGTTTCGAACCGCATAGGCCTTATGGCCGTCTGTTATCAGATCGATAGGTCCGGTAATAATAATTACTGCCTTTGTCTCCCTTGCCAGATCACCGGCAAATACGGCTGCCTCATTCAGATTTTCTGCCGTAATCCGGTCGGCAGCATCGGCATCCACGCCCTTTGTACTTCCAAATCCCTGGCTTATGGTCTTAATTTCTGATATATTTCCACGGATTGCCGTAAAACTTATCTCTTTTAATAACCTGACTGCAGTTTCCGTACGGAATCCAGATGCTCCGGCGCCAACCGGATCTAAAATAACGGGATGCCGGAGTTTATTGGCCTTTTTACCGGCTTTTATCATAGCTTCCACTGTACGTTCATTTAAAGTACCAATGTTAATTACCAGAGCGCTGCAAATAGAAGTTATGTCTTCAACTTCCTTTATATCATCCGCCATAATGGGGGAGGCTCCGCAGGCCAGCAGTATATTGGCGCAGTCATTTACTGTCACATAGTTCGTTATATTATGTACAAGAGGTGCTTCCTTCCTTACCTTCTCTAAAAATCCATTCATGTGTTCCATCCGCTTTTCCTCCTTATTGTTCTGAGCAAAACTCCACTTTTTCTCCGTTTAAAATTTTATTGGTCGTTCTCATGGCACACATCTTGCCGCACATGGAACAGCTGTGTTTGTCCGCGGGTGGTGCGCTTTCAAAATATTCCCTGGCCTTTTTCCCGTCGATTGCGTAAGAAAACATCTCTTCCCAGTCAATCCGTCTTCTGGCATCACTCATCTTGTTGTCAATCTCCCTTGCCCCCGGTACCCCTTTTGCTATATCTGCGGCATGTGCGGCAATTTTTGAAGCCACAATACCTTCTTTCACATCGTTTAGATCGGGTAAGCGCAAATGTTCCGCGGGAGTGACATAACACAGGAAATCCGCTCCGTTTGCAGCAGCTATTGCTCCGCCGATGGCGGAAGTAATATGGTCATACCCCGGGGCAATGTCTGTTACCAGAGGGCCAAGTACGTAAAAAGGTGCTCCATGGCACAGTCTTTTCTCCAGCGTCATGTTGGCAGCTATTTCATTTAATGCCATATGTCCGGGGCCTTCCACCAATACCTGCACATTTTTCTCCCAGGCCCGTTTGGTAAGGGCGCCAATTTCTATGAGTTCCGCAATCTGTCCGGCATCGGAACTGTCATGGATACAACCAGGTCTTAAGGCGTCCCCAATGCTTATGGTAACGTCATATTCATAGAGAATGGCAAGCACTTCATCGTAGTACTCGTAGAAGGGATTTTCGTTACCCGTCATTTCCATCCAGGCAAACAAAAGGGAGCCGCCTCTGGAGACAATATTGGTTATCCTTTGGGATTGTTTGAAGCTTTCAACCGCACGCCGGTTTATTCCCGCATGGATGGTCATAAAATCCACACCCTGTCTGGCGTGGGCTTCCACCACCTTAAGAAAATCCCTGGCGGTGATATCCATTAAATCTTTTTCCAGATAACCAATGGCATCATACATGGGAACCGTACCGATCATAGCGGGTGAATATTCTATAAGCTGCTGTCTGAAGGTATTGGTCTTGCCGTAATTACTCAGATCCATAATGGATTCAACCCCGAATTCAATGGACAGTTTTACCTTCTCAAATTCCTTGGTATAATCGGCAAGGTCACCGGAAACTCCAAGATTTACATTGATTTTAGTTCTAAGACCTTCTCCGATTCCCTCCGCACTTAGGGTTGTATGATTTATATTGGCAGGTATGGCAATTTTCCCGCAGGCTACCAGCTCTCTTATCTTTTCAGGGTCCTGTTTTTCCTTTTCGGCAACTAACCGGATTTCTTTCGTTATAACATTATTTTTTGCCGCTTCCATCTGTGTTTTATATTGCATTTTGCTTTTCCTCCGCCTTGAAATATTGGATTACTCCTGTTTTTTTTAATATCCGTATTAATACCAGCGCCAATGCAGCTCCCACCAGAGAACTGATACCAAAAGGCACCACGAACCCCAAAACTGCTACTTGGGAAGAAAGAAAAGCAACTGCCAATCCCGCAGCGATGACGGAACCAATAATTCCTGTTCCGACTACTTCTCCCATAAAAGCCAGTGCCGTTTTCGTTGTATACTTGTACAGAATTCCGCACAATAAGGCCCCTGCCATACTCCCCGGAAAGGCTAAAAGGCTTCCTGTTCCAAGCATAACCCGGATAAATGAAGTACAAAATGCCATACAAACCGCATAAAACGGCCCTAAAAGTATGCCTGCCATTACATTGACTAAATGCTGGACCGGAAAGCATTTGGCGATTCCTAACGGTATGTAAAATGGGGAACATACCACACCTGCCGCAATTAAAACTCCGGCTAAGGTTAAATTTCTTGACTTTACCACTGTCTGTCCTTCCTTTCTTAAAACAAAAGCCTGTCGGTCTACCCATAAACCGCAGCCAGACCCTGCCTGCATACGTTTTTCATACGATGTTTTCATAAGATGTATTTTATAAGATGTTTTTCATAAGATGTTTTTCATAAGATGTTTTATAAGATGTTTTATAAGATGCTTTTATAAGATATTTCATTAAGAGCTTCTTCCAACAATTTATTTAAGTCTCTCCAAGCCTTATGAAGAACTGCGGATAACTTACTTATACACGTCTTATAACCCATATATATACTTTTAAGAGCTAAAACAAGTACTTTCTATGTCTTAAACTAGAAGCGGCAATAAGTTATGTAAGAACAAAAAAACGGGATATACCAACAAACAAGGTATATCCCACAAAGATTCACATTCATGTTATTCCCTACGTTGGCATTATCCAAATCAGGTACGGTCGAAACTATTGTTTCCTCTCAGCCTGCACACAAGCTCCCGAAAAATTATTCAATTTTTTCTCATTATAACCACTTTTTATACAACTGTCAATCTATTTATCCCATCTATATATGGCATTTAACCCATCTATATATGGCATTTAACCCATCTATTTATGGTATTTATCCCATCTAATATGGCATTTATCTCATCTATTTACGGTATTTATCCCATCTATTTACCGCATATCCGGCTATTAATCAGGTATTACAATTACCCTGCATTTCCCTTCTTTTATCATTGTCACCGTAAAGTTCAGCTTTCTTTTTTTCATCTCGTCCTCAAACCAGGGCATAACATGGTCACAGATAATTTCCAGCCGGTTAATGGAAGTACTGTTTAAAAAGGGTAATATGGTGCTTTTTGAAGTATAGGGCAGATCCGAACTTTTCAGCAGATTAAAATCAAAGAAGTAATTACCCTTTATTTCAGTTTCCACCGGCGCCGCCGGTATTTTATCTGCCTTCTGTTCCGCCTGAAAAGCATCGATTTCTTTCAGAATATCAGAATATAAGTTATCAAGAATTGCCATGTCGAATACATCTGTCTCGGAGATGATAAAGCCCGCACTGTTAAATACCTGGAACACTAAGCCGGTGATAGATTTACCCACAATCAGTTTACAGTCCCTGATTTCCTTCCTGATTTCCTTAACGACAGCCTCAAGACCTCTTCTGATCTCCGTCAGGCTGCCGTTAAATAGTTCCGGAAGTATAAGCTCCTCCCGCAGAAGCCATTTCTGCTCCGTTTTATAAAATACTGAAATTTTTTTTGCGTTATTCATTACTGTTATCCGTTCATTATCATCCAGTATGACTGCAATCGCTTTTTGCATATGTCCTCTCTTTCTGATAGGGGCATTGCCAATTAAGAAAGGTAAATGCCGCGGTTAATCAGGTCCGTTTATTGATTGCCAAGATTATATTCCATACGGCTCAACTTATCAAGTGTTTTTTTAGCTGCAATACCTTTAACACCTATAAATTGATTCTAATTCTACTGAGTTTCTTCTCAACATAAGATAAAATCTCGTGTATTTCCGGATATTCAAAAAAATCCCCTGATAGAATCAGTTCTTTCAGCTCCTCAGCCGTTACCCACCGTACCAGGGCCACTTCCTGTTCGTCTATTATTATTTCGGATAAGGCAATGTCTGTTTCTACAAGGTAAATATCCCATATGATGTGGTAAATATCCTCCCTGATAATTCTGCGGATAAAATGTATCTCCTCTGCCGAAACCGTCATACCCAGTTCTTCCTTGATTTCACGTATACAGCCTGCCATAGAGTTTTCTCCCGCCAGTATCCTGCCCGTAGTATGTCCCCAGATATCCGGAAGGATTTCACACTGTTTACTGCGCTGCTGGATCAATATGCATCCCTCTTTGTTTACAATCCAGGCTTTCATTCCAAGATGATACTCATCTTCTCCAATCAGACTTCCCTTTTTCATAGTCTTACCGGTCAGATTACCATTTTTATCAAATATATCCCATAGTTCCATTTTATCACCATATTTCTTTTTCCGCCGGAGCAGGCGGTATTTTATCCGCTTTCTGTTCCGCCTGTTAGTCATTATTTTCTTTCAGGCTGATTTATAAATCAATTTCTAAATCATCTCCTGCACCGATTTTTGTCATGAATATTTTGTTTTGTTCTAAATCTATTGTAACAATATTCAAACATATTTCGGATGCGGTGCCTGTTGTTCTGGCAGGTGCCTCCGGGTTACTTAAAGGTTTCTTCGGAACATCATTCCAAGTGCTGATATAAGGAATACCGTTCCTGTTCAGCACTTGTTCACTATGGGTATGCCCGTAGAAAAACGCCAGCACATTTCCCTTCCCCCTGGCTGTAAAATCGACCGAAACAGCTTGTGCAAAATCCCCGGCAGTCGGAGCAGATTTATAGCTTGTCCCCTTTTTGAATGCATCCACAATGGATGTTAATACGAAACTATTATGGGCAAGGTTGTCTGCGCCAATCATATCCTCACTAAATGGATTGATATGAGTAAATAATACAACTTTCCATGCAGTATCCGGTAAATCCAATGCAGTATGAGCAAGCCAGTTTAACTGGGAATTGGAATAAGCATATGTACTTTGTCCGGCGTATTTCCATGCTTTAAGCATCGCAGGGTCCGGTAAATAAGGGATGTCAATGGAATTTAGAAAAATAGTTCTTACTTTATATTCGGGTACATCGTAATAATAGTACAGCCCATATTTATTGGAAGTGTCAAAATTAACGATACCAGATATTTTATGAAACATAATCTCGTACTGCTCCCGGGGAAGCATGGTATATTTTATATTATCGGTTCCTTCTGACATATATGAATTATCATCATGGTTTCCCTTTACAGTAAAAAAATTATCGAAGGTAAAGGTATTTATTAATCTGGCGGCGGTTTCCAAATGCTGTGTCTTGGTAAAATTATTATCTAAATTATCCCCGCAGCAGGCTGTAAACTCTAATTCCATATTATGATTAATATAATTTATGGTATGCAAGTCAGCAAAACTGGACATATCAGTGATATGGGAATCCGTATAAAACAGAAAACTGAATGTATTTGCAGTTTGCAGTTTTTTTGCGTTTTGAATTTGTGTATCGGTTATTTCTCTTAGATACTCCGGAATTTTATCAATGTTATCAGCTTTATTCATTCTTTTAACCTATCTCTCTATTTTATTTAAACTCTCACAGGCATCTAAATTAATTTAACGCATAAATTTCACCAGATCATCATGGGAAGCAGCCGGAAAATGACTTAAGAGATGTTCTATAATTTCTTCCCTGGCATACTTCCCATCCATATGATAAGCCGACCGGACGTATTCTTCTCCAAACAGTTTTTCCGGAAGAGTATAAATGGCTACCGACCAGCCATACTCCTCATTTTTCTTATTCCGCTTTCTTTTAAAGTCCTTAACGGTGATATAGGTCTGCATCTGCAGCAAAGATATGGCACTCTCAAAGCCTTTTTCTCCGTTTTTGCCAAAACCGGCCTGTGCTTTTAATTCATAGGACGGCAGTTCGTCCTGTTCTAAAAGTACATCTATGATTTTCTTGCATTTTCTGGATGCCAGACCATCTTCATAACGGCTGTCAAAATCATAGCCCTCACGCCGGTAGGCTGCAAAGACGGGGTACCATTCTCTGGATACAAAACCGGCTTTGTTATGAAAGAGTTTGCCGTAAGCTACTTCTCCTTCTCCTGCAATCTTCTCTCTCCATTCCCAGGGGTCTTCCTCAACACTGCCGCCCCACCAGGAATCTGCCGCCGTACATTCTTCTACTGAAAATCCATCAATATGATTTTTAAACAAGGGCAGAAACCCAATCTCATTGATATATTTCACCAGTTCCTTATAATTTTTAATGCGGTTCTTATTAGTCCTCTCCAACCCTTCCATTGTCCATTTACCATCCACTGTAATCATCCGTTTTCCTCCCTGCTTTTCTTCATCCCTACGTTTTACTAAATGCATCTGCCTGGTATCTCTTACCGTTAATTCTTACCTGTATCTCTTACCTTTATTTCTTACCGTTAATTCTTTCCAGGTATCTCTTACCTTTATTTCTTACCGTTAATTCTTTCCAGTATCTCTTACCTTTATTTCTTACCGGTAAGAGATACCTGCTTCCTTCTCAGCGTCCAATCATTTACACCATTTACAGATTGATTTAACTGGCTTCTTACTATATTTCACAATTCTATATTTAGTTCCCATTATATCAAATTAAGAGCGGGAATCAATACTTAATAATGATTTTCCAGAACATCAGTACTGAATTACCGGAATTTTTTGTTTTTATGTAAAAAAATGCAATAAGCGCTGTGAATTATATTGACACCGGTAATATTTGCTATATAATTATTTATGCAACGGCGCCTCATAGGGGTACTGTTGCTTTTTTTATAGAAAATTATGCCCTATTACATGAAAAGCTGACAGGTGCGATTCTTAATTCCCATTTTTAGTATGATAAAAATTAATAATTTATAGAAAATTGCAGGGGCTTTCCAGAATACCAAATACCTGAAAGGAGCTATGACAGTAGCTTGTCATAAAAACTGTGTATGAAAAAGAAGAAAATCAGTGACGTCCTTTATGAGGAATCACATCAGATTGAAGACAGTCTTCACCAAATGGCCGAAGGTATGCTGGATTCCCAGATCCAGGCAGCAGACGGTATGCTTTTATTAAGCCTGGTAAGGGACACCAACAGCATCAGTAACCAGCTGAACAGTTATATAAATGAAATAACCCATGTTATATCCCACCTTTCAGCCGGGGATATGACCGTACAGCTCGATAATCAGGTAAAATTCAAAGGTGATTTTATACCGATAAAAAATGCATTATTAAAGATAGGGCATTCTCTTAATAATACCTTTACCTCCATCTCGGAATTCTCAAAAAGTATTGATGATATGTGCAGCAAGCTGGATGAATCCTCAGACATTATCGCGCAGAATGCATCGGAACAGGCAAAGCATATCCTCACCTTATCGGATACCATGAATGATATTACCGCAGAAACTGTAAAAAACACTTCCAATGCCAAGTTAACCTCCCAAAATGCCAGGGAGGCAAAAGTGGAAGCTGAAGTCGGAAAACAATATATGGATCAGATGCTGCTCTCCATGGAAGCCGTAAAAACCTCCACCGGGGATATCCGCCATGTTATAGACCTGATTAATAGTATTTCTACCCAGACAAAGCTGCTGGCCTTAAATGCTTCCATTGAAGCTGCCCGTGCAGGAGATGCCGGTAAAGGTTTTGCCGTAGTTGCACAGCAGGTAGGTAATCTGGCTTCCCAGAGTGCCGAAGCGGTAAAACAGACTACGGACCTCATCAACAACAGCATTGATAAGGTGAATGAAAGTACGGAAACTGCCGGCAAGACAGCGGAAAGTTTCTCCTCTATCCAGAAATCCATAGATAAGGTAGCCTCCTTAAGTACCAGGATCGTTGAATCCTCCGAAGTCCAGGAATCAAGCTTTCAGAACATATCCGGCATTATTTCAAATATTTCGGAAATGGTACAGACGAATGCTGATTTTGCCATAACCAGTGCAGAAAATTCTACGAACCTGTTAAAGCAGTCGGACAGACTGAAAGGACTCCTGCATAACTTCCGTATTACCGGTCAGGGTAAGGTTGTCCGTAAAAACACAGCAGAAGACTTAAAGCACGATACAGGTTTGATACAGGAACTCACCGGTGCTGCAAAAACAGCTGCTACTCCCCAGGCACTGGATGAAGTATTATTAAATATGATAAAAGAAAAACCTGAAATTGAATGTCTGTATGTTTTAGATATTAACGGAATTCAAATCAGCCATACGGTAATGAACCCGGATATTATAATCGAAGATAATGTGGAATTTGTACCCAATGAACCGGGAACCGACAGCTCTGCCAAAAAGTATTTCAGACAGGCTCTCTTAATAAAGGGACAGGTCTACAGCTCTTTTGATTATATATCCGGTGCCACCGGGAAATTATGCAGGACCATTTCCTGCCTGTATCAAAATAAAACGGGAGAATCTTATATATTCTGTGCAGATATCAGCTGTAGTATCTGATACAGGATATTATAAAGCTGTTAAACTATTTAAAGCCTTACGATTATTAATAGCTGCTGCCTGTTTTAGAAACTCAGACCGGCAGCAGCTTTATTCATATGCTATTATCAACTGGATACCAGATGAAATCACCCTATGACCGCTTTAATCCTCCGCACTCCCGCAGAAGAACTTTCCTCTTTTAATATTTTAAACTGCTTTAAATCCCCCGTAGCTGTGGCATGAGGCCCGCCGCAGATTTCCCTGGAATAGCCTTCTATTGTATAAACCTTTACAATATCCGAGTACTTGTGTTCAAAGACGCCGACTGCCCCCAGTTCCTTAGCCTCCTCCACCGTCATTTCCTCACATACCACCTTAATATCTTTCTGGATTGCTTCATTTACAATAAGGCTTATTTCCTTTAGCTCTTCCGTTGTTACTTTCCGGTCAAAAGAAAAATCAAACCGAAGTCTTTCTGCATTAATATTGCTTCCTTTTTGGTAAACACTCTCACCCAGGACTACTCTTAAGGCACCGTTTAGCAGATGAGTCGCCGTATGGAGTCTTGCTGTTTGAACACTATTATCGGCAAGACCTCCTTTAAACCTGCTTTCGGAACCGGCTCTGGATTTCTCCTGATGCTCCCGGAATTTCTCCCAGAAACCCTTTGTATCAACTGCTACACCTTTCTCCTCTGCTAATTCACTGGTAAACTCAATGGGAAATCCATAGGTGTCATATAATTTAAAGGCCAGCAGACCGCTTAATGCCTCACCGGAGGCTGCATCACTCAGATACTTTTCTGCCATCTTCAGTCCGCTGTCCAAGGTTTTACTAAACAATGTTTGCTCCTTGTTAAGCTGCTCCAGGATGAACGCTTTGTTTTCTGCTAATTCCGGATAAACTGTCCGGTTAATTTCAATCACCGTTACAGCCAGCTCCGGTAATTTATTTTCCGTTAACTCAAGCTTTTTAAGCATTCGTATAATGCGGCGGATGAGCCGTCTTACGATATAGCCCTGTTCGGAATTAGAGGGTAAGATTCCCTTAGGATCTCCCAGAATAAAGGTTACTGCTCTGATATGATCGGCAATAATGCGGAATTCCCTGGCATTTTCCTCCTGATAAACACAACCGGTCAGCTCTTCTATTTTATTTATGACCGGCAGCAATACATCTGTTTCATACACGGAAGCCTTATGATTTAAGACAGCCAGGATTCTTTCTAATCCCATTCCTGTATCTACATTTTTCTGACTCAGAGGAATATAGGTTCCATCTATCTGCTTATTGTATTCCAAAAATACATTGTTCCAGATTTCAATAAACCTGCCGCACCCGCAGGCCGGACCGCAGGCCTCAGAACATTTTTCCTTTCCGGTATCGTAAAAAATCTCAGTATCAGGGCCGCAGGGACCGGTCCTGCCGGCTGGTCCCCACCAATTTTCACTTTTTCCGTAATAATAGATCTGATGTTCTAAAAGCCCTAAGTCTCTCCATAACCGGAAACTTTCTGTATCCCGACTTACCTGGCCATCCCCCTCAAATACGGTAACCGCCAATTTTTCTGCCGGAATACATAGTTCTTTTGTGAGAAACTCAAAACTCATGGTAATGGACTCTTCTTTAAAATAATCTCCCAGGGACCAGTTACCTAACATTTCAAAATAAGTCAGATGGGTACGATCTCCCACCTCATCAATGTCCACGGTACGGATACACTTTTGATAATCCACCAGCCTTTTTCCAAAGGGATGGTTCTCTCCCAGCAGATAGGGCACCAGTGGGTGCATCCCTGCCGTAGTAAATAATACTGTTGGATCATTTTCAGGCAGAAGGGAGGCTGAACCTATCTGTCTGTGGTCTTTTTGAAGGAAAAAATTAATATACTTCTTTCTTAAATCATCAGCCGTATAAATTTCCTTATGCATAGCCATATTATACCTCCTTTAAATATTAGTAAGTGTCTGGCAAAATGAAATTTGACACTTGAATCCAGTGAAATAAGAAAGAGTTTGGCTCGCCAGACTCTAGCGCTGACGCGCTGTCACGGCAGTGACAATCTTCCAAAGGATTTATCCTTTTGCGTGTTCATGTGCTTCCCCCCGGAGGGTTTTTATCGAATAGGACGAACTTTCCTATACGATAAAAAAGCCCTAAGCTGATAAAAATATCAACTTAGGGCGAACATAACGTCCGTGTTACCACCTAATTTTCAGAAAATTCTGCACTCAGTCAGTACCGGGCATGTTTATGATGCCTATACTGCTTTCCTTTTAACGGCGGAAACTCCGATGAGGCCTACCAGGATTACTCCCTTCGGTTCATAGCTCCAAGACTGCTTCCATATTATCTTCATAAAGATTTTCACCTGCCATCTTCTCTCTGTGATTCCGGATAATATATACTCTTTCTTATCATAGCCTTTATACGTTTGGATTT
>JAEZSL010000269.1 GCA_023443925.1 Bacillota bacterium
CACCGGATAATTTGGAGGCTTCCATGTTACTGCCGATGGCATAAATATGCCGTCCGGTTCTGGTCCGGCTTAGAATAAAGTTAAAGACCAGCCATAAGACCAGGGCAATCCAGATGGTATTATAAAGACCTAATACCTTCCCGTAATAAAAGAAGTTTCTGAAGCCGTCTGCTCCTTCCCCGATGGAATCCGTATTGTAATTGTTATTCACAATCTGGGCAATCCCTCTTGCAATGGTCATGGTTCCCAATGTTGCGATAAAAGGCGGTAATTTGCACTGCGCCACCAGCAGACCGTTGCCTACTCCCACCAGAATACAAAGGATCAGGGTAACCAGTACGGCCACCCAGGGATTCATGCCTTTTGTCATAAGGGTTGCCGCCACCATACAGCTCATACCGACCACCGAACCGATGGAAAGGTCAATGTTGCCGGTTATCAGTACATAAGACTGACCGATACCGATTAATAATACCGGGGCTATCTGTCTTAATAAATTGCCCGCGTTTCTGCCGGAGAAAAAGTTTGGATTCAGAATTCCAAAAACGATACACAGTATAATAAGCCCCACCGTAACCGTTAAAACCTGTCCCATACCCCGGATAGACCTGAATTTTTTTACTATATTCTGCTTGCTTTTCATTGCTTATTCTCCTCACTTTTCAATTGGGTATGGCCGCCTCAACTTTTTTATCAAATTTCGTTGCGTACTCCAGAATAAGATCCTGTGTTGCTTCCTCTACTCCTAGTTCCCCGGTAATTCTGCCGTCGCACATTACCAGAATCCGATCACTGATGCCAAGTACTTCCGGCATCTCAGAGGATACAAATAAAACACCGACCCCTTTTCGCTTCAGTTCATTCATAAGATTGTATATTTCTACCTTGGCAGCAACATCAATTCCCCTGGTAGGTTCATCAAATATAACGACCCGGGAATTTCTGGCCAGCCACTTTCCGACTACAACTTTTTGCTGGTTGCCGCCGGAGAGACTGCCTGCATCCACTTCCGGTCCCGGCAGCTTTATTTTTAAATCTTTTACAGTTCTCTCAACCATGGTATTTTCTTTTTTCCGGTTCACTACCCCGGTTTTTTTACAGATAATGTCCAGATTGGGCAATGCAATATTTTCCCTGACGCTGAGCTTCGTACAAAGACCGTCCTTTTTCCGGTCCTCCGGAGCTAAAACGATACCTGCCTTTTTTGCATCCGCGGGCTTGTTGATTACGACTTTTTTACCATCCAGGAGGATATCCCCGGAACTTTTTTTATCCACGCCGAAGATAGCCCGCGTGGTTTCCGTACGCCCGGCTCCCATAAGTCCGGCAATACCTACGATTTCCCCCTCATATAAATCAAAATTAATTCCCCGTACCAGTTTACCGGCATTTAAATTTCTTACCTCTAAAATCTTACTGCCCCGCCTGCATTCCACCCGGGGGAACTTTTCTTTTATTTCCCGGCCGACCATATTGGAGATAATCTCCGATAAAGTGGTAGCCTTGTAATCCATGCTGGTTATGTACTGCCCATCCCTTAAAACAGTGACCCGGTCTACGATGTGCTGCAATTCCTCAAGTCGATGGGAAATATAGACGATACCGCAGCCTTCTTTTTTCAGCTGCCTTATAATGGCAAACAACTCGTTGATCTCCGTTGAGGTCAGTGCGGAGGTGGGTTCATCCATTATTAATATCTTTGCATTGGTAGACAGTGCTTTTGCAATTTCCACCATCTGCTGCCTGGATACCGATAAATCCCCCACAATTGTTTCCGGATTAATATCAATATTTAATTTATGCAGGATTTTACCTGCCTCCTGTTTCATTTCATGATCGGAAAGCATTCCGTTTTTTATAATCTCTCTGCCTAAGAATATATTCTCCGCCACCGAAAGATGACTGCACATATTGAGTTCCTGATGGATAATGGCAATACCGAGCTCCTGGGCTTTTTTCGGTGTCATCTCTTCTACTTCTTTTCCAAAGACTTTAATCGTGCCGCTGTCCTTAGGATATACACCGCTTAAGATTTTCATCAGAGTTGATTTTCCCGCACCGTTTTCTCCAAGCAATGCCAGCACCTCTCCTGATCGGAGCGTGAACGAAACATCGTTTAGTGCTTTAACACCCGGAAAACTTTTATTAACATGATTAATCTCCACTATAATTTCCTCCATAAATTCACCCCTGTCTTTCTATTCGTTTCGTATCGCATAAGCCTTACTCCTTGCTTCTGTCTGTTTCTTTTGAGAGTATAACATTCCTGTTCCCCTGAAAACAGGGGTATATCCTTCGATTTAAGGGGACATTTTTTGGATTTTAAAAACATTTTTGGAAACCTTTTGGTACATGAATCTTACTAATCGATTCATTACAGAAAAAAAGAGGCATCTCCCTTTTGCCGGATATGGGAGGTACCATGAGAAAGCCGCGGTCTATGCGGTATATGGAGAATTAAAGCAAACTTATTAAAACCCAAAAGCTGCCGGAAACGAGCCGGAAGACGGCGGCTTTGTTCCGGCAGCGCTGTTTCCTGCCAGGTTACTCATAATACACGATATGAGAAAACTCTTTTTTTTCATAAGAATTTGTAATCTGCCCCGATTTGAGTATAAGCAGCCGGTCAGCCACAGCCAGACTGTCTTCAATATTCAGGGAAAAAATGATTATGGTAATCCCCTTTTTCTTTAATTCGTATAATAAGTCCACGATATGTTTTCTCAAATACATATCCGCTCCGTTACAGGGCTGGACACAGAAGAGAATACTGGGATTATACAGATGAATCCGGTAATATACCAGGTTGTACAGGGATTTTAACTCCAGACGGTCTAAATTTACCGCATAAATATCCTCCCCCACATACCCCTTATATTCTTCCAGAATACTTTCCTTAATGCTTTTCTTTATCTGGCTTTTGCCAAGCTTTCTATCCGTTAAAAAAATCAGGTTCTCCGCATAGCTCATATCCTGGAACAGCATGGTTTTTACCGGATTCTTGCCTATGGTGAGGATTTTATTTTCGATGGCTTTGCGCGCTTTTTTCCGGGAATATAATTCATTGTTATAATAAATACTGCCTTTTTCCGGCACTTTCTGCCCATTCATCAAATCCAGAAAATCAGTGCAGATATCGTTGCTTTTATCAAGAATTACGACACATTCCCCTTTCTGGACAGAAAAATTAACATCTTTTAAAGTATCCGTGCAGACTCTGTCAAATGTCAATATCCCCTGCTCTATTTCCGTCCTTTCCATGGGTTCTGCTACTTCAAAGGATATGGTATAGGGTTTAATCATCTGTTCCGTCAGTTCTTCATGGTCTAAAATTTTAATTACCCTGGCATTCCGCATCAGTACAACCCGGCTGCAGATAGGAAAAAGTTTTTCATGGTGGCTGCAGATATATAAGAAGGAAACACCTTTTTTGCTATAGTAACGGATATACTCATAGAATTTTTCCAGGTCTACGGCGCTTAAAAACCCGGTTATGTCCTGTAATATAATTAATCTGCAGTCTGCTACTATGGCCTGGAACAGTTCCACCAGACATCGGTCCAGCCGGGATAATTCCGAGATAAGGCTGTCCGGTTCAATTAAGCTGTTCATATCTCCAAATAATAAATAGAACTGGCTCCTCAATTGCCTGCGGCTGATCAGATGTTTTTTTAACCCTCTTCGCATAACAAATATATTTTCCATAACCGTCAGAGTTGTAATGAGACGATTATCCCTTCCAATCACATGAACCGGATTCAGGCTCATATTACTGTATTCATAATAATTAACCAGTTCGTTTCTATAATAAACCCTCCCGTAATCAATAGGTGCATTTTTACAGATCAGCTCCACCAGATCCTTTTCCCCGTGTGCGGTTATAAAAATAATCCCCATAATCTCACCTTTGAATATATGCAGGTTAATATTATCAAGAATTACTACCCCGTCTTCCTTGCGGGTAACATTTTCTATTCTAATAATTTCCTCTTTCATGGTCAAACCCCCAGCGAAATCCTATCCTTTTTACGAACAGCATCCCTTTATTCTTCTGTAATGTAGGGAATGGTTATCTCCACATCCGTTCCTTCATTTAGGGTACTGTAAATATAAAGTCCATATTCATCCCCGAATAAAAGCTTTATGCGGCTGTTTACATTGGCCAGAGCGATACCGCCGCGGCTGTTGTCCGACTGCATGTCGTCAATGGATACCGCTCTGAGCTTTTTATTCATTTCCTTTACCTTATCTTCACTGATTCCTAACCCGTTATCGGAAACCGTAATGATCAAACGGCTTTTGGTTCCCTCAACTTTGATGCGTACCGTGCCCTGTCCCAGCTTTTGCTCCAGGCCGTGATAGATGGAATTCTCAATAATGGGCTGCAGTGTTAATTTGGGAATCTTTGCAATTAATAATTCCGATTCCTCTTCGTTATCCATATCAATAGTCATTTTTAGGCGGTCTTCAAACCGGAACTGCTGGATTATATAATAATTCTTCACGTTCTTTAATTCACTCTCCAGTGTCACCAGATGTTCCACATTGGATATGGTGTACCGGAAAAAGGAGGACAGGGCTTCCGTCATTCTGGCGACTCCGTCAATCCCTGCATACAGGGCTTCGCTGCGGATTCCTTCCAGGGTATTATATAGAAAATGGGGATTAATCTGATTCTGGAGGGCCAGATATTCGGCCTGCTTTATCGATACATTAATAAGTTCCTTTGTGTTTAACATTTCTTTAAACTTGTTGTTCATCTTATCAACCATAGGACTGATGGGATGACGCAGCTCAAATATACCCTGCAGTATGTACCCTTTGGTAAATAACCGCATGATTTTTCTGGTTTCCCGGTAAGGCTTGTACACCCATATGTAATATACATAAAGAATAATGGCATATAACAGGAACAGCAGTATGATAATCATATTAAAAGGAGGCTCTGCTTTTAAATTAAAGGTCAGGGCCAGCAGCAGCCCGAAGGCAAAAACAGCCAGAAGTAACAGCATAATGCAGTTACGGCATATGATATATTTTAAGTTTTCTTTTTTCATGGGTTCCTCCTGCCGGTAAATTCAGTTTATTGTGCCGTACCGCTCATTTATAATCAAACAGTACAGTACGCTAACACTAGTACTACCTTGCAAAAAATAACAATTAATTCAGCACCCGTTATTTACGCAAGGCAGTACTAGGAGTATAATTTACGGTATTCATTAGGTTTTAATCCGGTAAATCTTTTAAAACTCTTTGTAAAATATTTCAGATCACTGTAGCCTACCTCCTCACAGATGGCTGCGATGCTTTTGTTGGTTTCTTTTAACAGTTCTTTTGTCTGGTTCATACGTACACCTGATAAATATTCCAGAAAGGTGCTGCCGGTCTCTTTCTTAAACAAAGTACTGAAATAAGTAGAGTTAAATCCCACATAAGCACTGACCTCATCCAGAGAAACAGACTTCATATAATTACTTTCTATGTATTGTTTTGCCAAACGGATTGGTTTGATATTAACCTGTTTGCTGTCTTCAATTACCTTATATAGGGATTCCGTTATGGTTTTATTTAAAAGCCCAAATAATTCCTGCACGGAGCTGCAATCATTCGCAGATTCATTAAAATCGCTTACAAAGGTACCTGCATTGGTAAGTACAATTTTATTTGCCCTCATGGTCAGTACATAGACATTACACACTTCCTTTGCCATCTGTACAATTTCATAACCGGTGGTTTCAATCCGTTCCGTCAGATTCCTTCTAAGGGTTTTTATATCTTTTATAACCCCTTCCATATCAAAGTTATTCAAATTATTAATAAAATCCCGGTTAAACTCATAAAACTGCGTACTGTCCGCCAAATTTCCACCAGTATCCGCATCAAATTCCAGTACTTTGCCGGTACCGGACAAGAGTCTCTGCTGTAGGGCATAGGTTGACTTTTTAAAGGATTCGGTTATAAAAGCCATCTCAGTTACCAGACTGCCCAGTCCTACCGTTACTTCCAACTGCTGGTAAATGGCATCCGGCTGTATGTATTCATCAATAACCTTCTTTAACAGCTTGCGGATTCCCCTGGCCTGTTCCGGTCCAAAATTCAGAATACAAAATACGGTATTATTATCAAAATAGATTCCAAAATCATAACAGAGGGGCCGAAAGTTATTTATTAATAAATCCACTGTCTTTTCTTCTAAAAGGCAGGTATTGCTGTAGTTTAACAAACGGACATGGTCCAGTTTTAAACACACCGCCTGGAAATAACCTTTTTTAAAATTATAGTTATATTCTGAATTTATCTTATCAAGGGCAATATTTTGATTATGTAAGGTTCCATTAAATAAGATATCGGTAAAAAGACCTTTTCGCAGTTTGACTTTGTTGCTTTCCAAATCCCTCTTTAACTGCTCCTGATCCTTAAGCAGAATATCCTTTTTTAAGAATTTAGCCTGCATTTTGCTTAGGGTAGAGTCCAATTCTTCTTTCTTAATCGGTTTTAAAAGATAATCATTCACTCCGTACTTGATTGCAGTCTGTGCATATTCAAAATGCCGGTAGCCGCTGATAATTATGAACTCAATTGCATTATCTGCTGCTTTCACCTGTTCTATCATTTCAAGTCCATTCAATCCCGGCATCCGGATATCCGTTATGATCAGATCCGGTTTATATTCCTTCACCTTTTCAAGTACTTCCAATCCGTTATTCAGAATTGCCACTACCTCCATATCGAATGCTTTCCAGTCAACCAGCATGTAAATTAACTGACATACCTTCTTTTCGTCATCTGCAATGATCACCTTACTCATGTAAACCATACCTTTCCTCACGCTAATCGTATCAAAATGGTTTATTTTCTTTATTCATAAGAAATCAAAACGAAATATCTGCTCTAATGCTACAATATATTTACATCTGTTTCTTAATCAAACCCATATTTTACCTATTATAATATCATGTTTTGTTTACATAAGCAATATACTTGTTCAATTTCACTTTAAATCTGGTATAAAAGCAGGTTTTTTTAAGCATAATGCTGTATAACCTAATCAAGCTTAGCCTCCCTGCAAAATAAAAAAACCGATTAAATCATACCTATTCAGGTACTATCTAATCGGTTTTTATTCTAGCTCCCATTGCATAAAACATCTGCATGCAGATGTTTTACTGCCTTAAATCAGATGTGAATTAATCATTTCATAATTCACACTAACTCCCATTGCATAAAACATCTGCTCGCAGATGTTTTACTGCCTTAAATCAGATGTGAATTAATCATTTCATAATTCACACTAACTCCCATGCTTTTCGCGAGGCAATTCACGCTATTTCGTAATAATCTCAATCCCTTCGCAGCCAAAGGGTACAAAAGAATAATCATCGGTCCAGGTATCCTCCGTTACAATATCATAATTAACGATGTAATCTTCATAACTTCGGATTCCTTTAAAAGTATTGCACCCCACATAATTATTTTCTCCCTTAATATGATGATGGGGGCCGAAAATATTACGGTTGGTTCCGTGTAAAATAACACTGACGGCATTGTCACCTTTTTGCAGAAACCCATCGATCTGTTTTTCGTAGGGTGATAAATATAAAAGAACTGAATTATCCTTACACCGTATTTCAACGCATGCAGCATCGGGGTTTTTGATATGAATATATTTTTCTTCCATTCCGTCCCAGGTAACCGTAAAATCTATTTTAATATTACCGCGGTAAAACCAGTATCCCTGCGTCGTAATATCTTGAATGTTCAGTAATTCTTCCTGCTTTTTCAGGAAAAAACCCGGATTTTTAGCTCGAATATGAGTCCGGTTATTATACACTTCTCCTTTTAGCCCCACCTCAAAATTACCCAATATATAGATTGCTTCCGGTTCAACCGGATAATAGAAGCGGTTTACTTCTGTTTCATATAACCCCTCCACATCCTGAAGCTTATGTTCCTGTAACTGATAGATTACAATAACCGTATTACTTCCCTTCTTAAGATTGCCTTTTAGAGAATATTTATGAATCCCCCTGTCTATATACCAGTCACCTGCTTTTGCAAACACGGATTTGCCATTACACAAAATATCGATACAATCCTTATCTTCAACCGCGGCATATAGTTCTTGGGTATTCTCCAATTCGCTGGTAAATTCATATTTTGTGTATATTAAATTTTTATCTGTTCCGGCAAGGTCCTTATAAAGACGGGGATGCAATTTAACAATGGGCAAAGCTTCCGAATAATTATCTCCATCCAGGGAATAAGAGGCATAATCAATGGTAAGCACATTATCATTGCAACAGGAAACCTCCAACCCGGGTACTTCAACTTTTTTATATTCTATATCGGGAACCACCTCGTTAAAGCTGTCCTCTGCTTCCAAAAGCACCGTCTGGTAACCGGAAAGCTTTATAGGAACAATGGTTTCCTGCTCCCCAAAATAAGCATATAATCTTTTTCTCTCCAATGTCTCCGGATCTATGGAATAGACACTTTTATTACCCGGGATACTGACCTTTAATTCCCGGGTACTGTCCGTAAGAAAGCTCCAGATATAAGCCCGGATTATATCCTGGTCCTTTTTTACGGAAACATTCAGTCCCTTGGCTATTTCAAAACCGCTTTTATCGTAAACGGCAGCCAACCGGTTATAATGTAAGAATAGAAAGTATTTATACCAGAATCTTCTTGCATTTTGAATAACCACGCATTCTTTTACCCAGGGTGCATCCTGGGTTTTTATTTCCTCCGGCTTTCCATCTGAAAATATTACCGTACCGCCGTTTTCTCTAAATTCTTTGAGCAATTTCCAGGTAGTATCTAAAAGACAGACTCCTTTAGATACAATTACAAAACGGTAACAGCATTTTCCGACCTCCAGTACATTACCATTTACCAGTCCGTCTTCCTTTAATATATCCTCATCTCCAATATCAAAACCAATCTGGACATCCATCAAGTTCTCACAGAGATTACGATAAGAAGCTGCCAGTTCTTTTTCCTGTGCGGATAAGTTTTTGGTGTGACAGCAATATATACTTTGCATGGGACTGATAACCAAAACCTCTTCCATCCAATCTCCCAGCGCCATTTTATAATTAAGGCCGCTCATCCAACTGCTCATATGATGGTAATTCTCCCACCAGGGTTCCTGGTATGCATAAAAGGCCGGATAGTCCCTTTTACGGATTCCCCGTATTGAATGTGTGCCAATATGTAGGCAGGGGACATTAATTCCGGCCGCAGCCTGCCATCCCCATATATAGCACTGCTGTTCAAAGGAAATATTCCAGCCCGCACAGCCAAACGTCTCGGAAATGATTTTTTTACGCCCTGTCTGTTTGGCTGCACTGGTAACCTGCTTTGTTAAAAGAACGGACGTGATTCTTCTTCCCAGATGGTCGATCCCCGGCATCTGCATATATTTGTATTTCGGCATAACTCCACCGGTAGAACCGATCTGGTAAATCAAGCTGTCTTCGCCCGGACAATGACCCGTAAATATAACATGATTTTTCTCGCACCAATCATATATCTGCTTGAAAAAATTTTCCTTCATCATGTCTTGTATGGTATTCCAGTAATCTTTGCGAAAACTGTGGCTTTCTTCTCCTTCAGACTCAACCGCCAGATAATACAGTTTCTCACTTAAGGGATACCCGTTGCGTTTTTCAAAATAAGTCTCCAGCTCCAAGCTGTAAGGAAACCCTTTTCCGTTATATTGGGGCTCATCGGTAAAGAACCCGGGAACACTCTCTCCCAAACGCTCTCCTAATTCTTTCTTATAACGCTCATAAGTCGATTCAATAAAGGCCTCTGTAACTTTATAGGACAGCAGATCCACATAGTTTGGCTCGATGCAGTAGTAAGCCCAGAGGTTTGCGTTCTCACTCCTGCAGACTTTATAATTTCCATCTTCCTCAAGAAAGGCTGCGATGAGATTTTGAGGCTCTTTCTCACGAGTAAATTCCATATATTTTGATTGGTATAAAGCTCCAAGACCTGTTACGAGTCCTCCGGCAAAACCGCTTGGCCAGCCGTCTTCGTCATAAATCCAAGCCTTCATGCCAAACTCGTCTGCCGTATCCGCAGCTACCCTGCAGGCATGAAACCATTCCTCTTTAAGATAGGGGGTTAGTAATCCGCCCCGGGAGTGCATAAAAAACCCTTTAAAACCCTGATCATGAAACTCCTTGATTCTCTGCTTGATACTGTCATCATCCATGTTTTCATTCCAGGCCCAGAAATTCAACGGGGCAAATTCGTCCCGTTCCCACGGCTTATATTCCTTTAAAAATTCCATCTTAACCTCTATTCTTGCGCATGCTCTTTGTGCATATCAAGTTTGTGATGCGCAAGCACAAACTTGCGGTTGAAAAATTTATTTTTCAACCTAACCTCCTAAATTGTTTAGTAAATTCACACCTCACAGTGTAAATTCCTTTTCCAGGTGCACTTATTCTTTAACCGCTCCTCCAGTTAAACCTTCTACAATCTGATTGGAAAATAGAAAATAAATCACGATAATCGGTATCAAGGTAACAATAACCGCAGCAAAAGATACATTCATCTGTTTCAGAAATTCATTGAGGTAATTGTATATAGCAAGGGTTAAGGTCCGGCTGGCCTTTTTACCCAAAAAGATCATAGGCATATAAAAATCATTCCATTCTCCAACGGAGATAATTAATGCCACTGTAAAAATAACCGGCTTGCAAAGCGGTAAGATGACTCGCGAGTATATCGTAAATTCATTTGCTCCGTCTATTCTGGCGGATTCATCCAGGGATTTCGGCACTGTGCGGAAAAACTTCTGAAATATGTAAACCGGTAGTGACATTCCGGCAGCATAGATAAAGATCATACCTGCCAGAGTATTAATTAAAGACAGCTTCTTTAAAATTACAAACAGCGGAAGAATACTGATCTGAATGGGAAACATCATTCCAAATAAAAAATAGGAAGATAAAACTGCTTTTCCTTTAAAGTCATACCTTGCAATCCCGTAGGCAACCATGGATGCCAGAAAAATGCAAAAGAAAGTACCGCAGAAAGTTAACAGTATACTATTCTTAAAATATAAGGCAAAATTATCTTCAGTAAATACGGTAATATAACTGTCTGTCAGAAATTTTTTCGGCATACCGAAGATATTGCCAATAAGATCAGATTTACTCTTAAAGGAATTAATGAGTGTAGACAGCAAAATAAAAATAGTAATACTGGTATATATAAATAAAATGATTGAAAAAATCCACCGGATAATTTTTGATCTTAGTGATAATATTTCTTTTTTTTCCCTAACCATTTATATTCTCCTAATTATCGTATTCAAACTTAGATAATATTTTATTCTGAACAACCGTAACAAAAACAATTGCCAGAAACATAGCAACACTAATGGCTGCACCAAATCCAAGTTCTGATTTACCGTTAAGTACATTACCAAAGGTATACCGGTAAAATACCATGGTAACAAAATCCAGGCTGTTACCAACCCCTCCGGAAGCTCCTCCTAAAATAAATGGAATGTCAAAAACGCCCAAAGCCCAGATAGAACTCATAACAATAATAGAGGCACAGGCCGGCAGTGACAGCGGCAGCAATATATTCCAGAAACGCTGTGCTTCCGAACACCCGTCTATCCGGCTTGCCTCCATGATTTCAATGGGTATATCCATCATATTGGCATAGAAAATCATCATTCCGGTTCCGGACCCCTGCCAGATAACTACAATAATCATAATTTTAAAAGCCAGCCCCGGCTCTCCAAGCCAGGAACTCGTCATTTGTTCCAAACCGATTTTAGTTAAAAATTCATTCAAAAACCCTATACTTGGATTAAAAATCATGGTAGCAAAGAAACTTACTATGGTCGAGCTGATTACATAAGGCATGAATACCATTAATTTATAATACTTATAAAACGGTATTTTTAAGTAGAATAAGTAAGCCAGCAGAAACTGGATGGGAGTAATAATAAACCACACGCACAGAAGATATTTCAGATTATTACCCAGTGCATGCCAGAAAATAGGTGCTATCCTGGCACTGGTAAACAATGTCCTGAAATTATCCAGACCGACAAAAGTCATTTTACCAAGCCCCGACCAGTTAAATAAACATAAATATAAAATAAAAATTATGGGAAATACAATAAAAACAGTATAAATCAATAGCCCTGGGGTAATAAACATTAAATAGGGCCTCTTCTTTTTCTGCTTTTTATTCATTTTACTATACCCCGATTTCGTTTTTTGTTTTAAACATGCAGCATTATTAGCTGTATATTTCTTAATTGGGATGCCCTCCACAAATGCGATACGGACATCCCGCCTAAGGTGGATAATGTGTATTACTTCTTTAATGCATATTGCATTGCATACTGAATTGCTTACTGCATTAATGCTTACTGCATTATTTTTGCTATTTCGCTTAATAGTTCCTCTACTGATATATTGTCAGAAAACAGCTTTGGAGAAACATCTTCCCAAAGAGTTGTAGCGGATTCGCCTTCTTTTACATAATGAGAAAGTACCCACTGCCAGCTCTTATAGGTATTGTCACAATCAGCAATCTCATTTGCTATTTCATTGGTCGACATAATATCCGGTGATCCGGAAACACCGCCCATTGTCTGTACCCATGTAGTCTGGGCTTCCAAAGACGCACAATACTGAACAAAAGCTTTGGCAGCATCAAGATTCTGGGAATCTTTATAGATGGAAAATCCATTGGCAAAGGAGCCCACCATACCAGTCGTGCCATCCTCTGCCGGAATCTGGAAAGCACCATAGTTTAAATCCGGGTTATTTGCTTCAAAGGTAGAACTTTCCCAAGAGCCTGAAACCATCATTGCCGCTTTCCCGGTTAAAAATGCAAGACTCTGTGCATCTGAATTTGTTACACCCAGGTATTTATCACCAAAATACCCTGCCTTTGCCCATTCCAGCATTTTATTTAATGCGTCGGCAACGGGTTGATCGGTTGCTTTAACCGAATAATCGGCAAGACCCTTGGAATATTCCGGATCAATTGCAGAGAGCAGCGGTTCAAAGAAGAATAAGATACTCCAGGTATCATTCGGGCAAAGTGAAATCGGAATGTAACCGGCATCCTTCTGCGCCTTTAGCAGTTTCTCAAAATCGCTAAAAGTAGCGGGAATTGCCCATCCGTTTTCCTCAAATATATCTTTATTATAGTAACAAGCTCTCGTATCAAAGGTCATCCATGGTACGGAATACATGGCACCGTCTACTTCTCCAAGTGATAAGGAATCCTTAACAAGTGCACTGTAATCAACGATATCCGTTAAATCCAGCAAAGCATTGTTGCTCACCAGATCTGCCATATTCGTAGTGGAAGTACCATTCGTCCAGAAAATGTCCGGGGCTTCTCCTGCCTGAATCGAAGTTGTCAAAAGACTGTAATAGGTATCATCTTTTATTTCATATTCCACTTCCACATTCGGATATTGCTTATTAAATCCTTCTATTATTGCTTTTAAAGATTTTTCAAAAGAATTCGCATGTTCCCAGAGCGTTATTGATCCGGAGATACCTGAATCTGCTGTTCCGGTTTCTGTTGTGTTTCCGCTAGATGCTGTACTTTCATCCATGCTGCCGGTTTCCGATACCGTTGTTTTATCGGTTGGTTTGGAATTACCGCACCCCCATAGCATGGAAGCTGACAATACAACCGACAGCCCAATTGCTAATACTCTTTTCAGTTTCATAAATAAATCCTCCCATATTTTAATATACCTTCTTCAGATATTGATATTATTATATAAGACCCTGTTTTCACCTACAAGGAACATTCCTGCCGGATATCTTCACTAAATTATTAACAGCTGCATTTTTTCTATTTTTATTATTAACTTTTTTCTTATAGGTTCACAATATTATTACTATTACCTTTTCTGCCCTTCAGGGCTTTTTGTAAAGGCTTGTAAAAAATATAGTATCAAGGGATAGGCAGTTAATTTGAATATATCTGTTTATGATATAAAATATTGATAGTAACTATACGACAGTAGTTTCAAGGAACATTATTTATCTTTTGACACAAATCTTATATAACAAAAAAGCAGAATGTTGAATTAAACCCTTCATTCCGCTTTTTACATATAATTCAGCCTTTTACATATCATTCCGTTTTTTACATATCATTCCGTTTTTATATATCATTGCGCTTTTAAATATCATTTCATTTTTATATATCATTCTGCTTTCTAAATATCATTTTTATGTTTTTGTATAACCGGTTTTACTTCTGCGGTACTCCCTGACGGTTACACCGGTGACTTTTTTAAACAGCCGGATCATATAATTTACATTTTTAAATCCGACCATTTCAGCAATCTGCTCCAGGGTATAGAGATCCGCTTTCAGGTAATATTTAATCTGTTCCACTTTCTTCTGATTCACATATCCGATGAGCGTCATGCCTGTCCTCTCCTTAAATTTTTTACAGAAATGCGTAATACTCATACAATTTAAATTTGCCACTTCCGTTAATGAAATCTCTTCCTGTATATGTTCATTTATAAACTGCAAGACTACATTAAAGTTATCATTTCGAATCTGATATAGAAGATCCTTCTGAAACTGCTTCATAGTCATTCGTATATTTTCTTCCATTATATAGTAATCCTGTATTTGCATCGTATCATCATTAAACCGCTCTTCCCATTTTTTCATTACTTCATCGGAAAATGCATAGGCGTGGATTACCTGATATACAAGAATATTTAATTTAATAATCAGCGTTCTTTTCAGCCACTCTGCATCAACCATAAAGTCCCTGCAGCTATTGGCAAAATGTTTTAATTCCTGTTCAAACAGGCTAATCCCGTCTTCATCCAGAAATTTATCCGATGAAAACTGTAGTTTAGGATTCGTTTGTACTCCTGTGAATTTGGAAAAGAAAAAATATTCCTCTTTATAATAGAAAGCCTGTTTTAAAACCTTTAAAGCTTCTTCATATTTTTCACGGACTTTCTGCAATTCTGTAAAATAACCGCTGCATCCGATCAGTAATTTTCCGTTTATAAAGATCTGAACATTCTGGAAAAGGTCTTCACAGTAATTTTTCAGTAAGTCTTCTCTTTCTTTTTCCTCCAGGTTCTTAGGTAACTGAAAAAGGATAAACATATCTTTTTTGTAAGGTGTAAATAACGTTCCCATACCGCCTTTTTTTACAAAATTATCAATTAGATTAATCAGCATGGATTCATCAACCTGGACCGGAATCAATTTATTATCAGAGTCGTACTGACCTTTTAGTTTTAATACTCCAATGACATACCATAAATCCCGATCTGTTATCTGGCTCTTTATGGTTTCCATACTAAAGGGAGAGGAAGTTTCCGTTGTTGAGGAGACTCTCTCACCATAAGCTTTCTCAATGGTCTGTACTAACTTTTCTTCATCTATTTCCTGCTTTAATATGTAATAATCCGCTCCTAATTCCATCGCCTGCCTTGCATAATTAAAATTATCATGACAACTGACTATGATAATTTCATTGGTCAGCTTCTGCTCACGTATCTCTTTGATGAAATCCAGTCCATCCATTTCCGACATCTCTATATCTGTTATTACAATATCAATATCTCTGTTGTTTTTAAGATATGCCAGGGCATCTACCGCCTGTGAAAAAGTATTTTCCACACTGATATTCTCATGTTTTTGTAAGAAAGTCTGCATTCCAATCCTGGCTAACACTTCATCATCCACTATAATTACTTTTATCATTTTTGTTCCTCAGCTTCCATAATTGGTAATAAGTAATCTATAACTGTTCCTTGGTCTTTTATACTTTCTATCGAAATCCCATACCCGTCCCCATATTCCAGCTTAATAATCTGCATTATATTCTGCAAACCAATATTGGTATGGCTCTTATCGTTATTGTCCTTCTGTTCCCACATAGCAGTAGTGTCAAACCCCTTACCGTTATCTTCTATTCTTATATGGAGTTTTTCATCCCGGTAAATGTTAATTCGTATCAATCCTCCGCTTATGTTCCCCCTGGAAAAACCATGGAGAATTGAATTCTCAACGATGGGTTGTATAAGAAATTTTTTCATAATAAGATTTTTTACTTCATCCTCTGCCTGTATATCAATCTCAAAATTCATAAACCTTGCCTTTTGCAGTACGGCATAATGCAAAATCAGGTCAATTTCCTCCGATATGCGGTTATAATTATTCCCTTTAGACACATTCATTAACAGCTGTATTAATGCCTCCGTCAGACTGCGTATGTTATCTTGTTTATTAATAACTGCCATCCATTTTATGGTATTTAAAGAATTATAAATAAAATGCGGGCTCATCTGTGCATAGAGTGCCTGCAGTTTAAAATCATTTTTCTCCTGTTCTTCCCGCTTATAGTTGACCATAAGTTCTTTTACTCTTACAATTGTACTATTAAAATGATAGGTTAATTTTTTTAATTCTCCTACAGCTGCATCAGCCGTAACCCGAATTTCAAAATTTCCCTCTGCAAAAGAATCCATCCCGTTCATTAGTCCTCTCACCGGATTGATAATATTTCTCTCCATTATACCGATTAATAGAAACAGGCACAACAGATAAATACCGGAGATGACTATAATGCCAATTTGTATTGGCTTAAAATCTTTTAGTACAATTCCCATGGGTATAACTATAAATTCCGTCCAATTGTTTTTATAATATTTGCAGTATGCCACAAGGCAATCTTTCCCGTTTATCCGCTCAGTAAAATAACCTGATGTATTAGGTACTTTTAATCCGGTTATATTATACTGTTGTCCGATTTGTTCTCTGCTGGAAGAGTACATAATATTGGCTGAATCATCGACTAAATATGTGGTTGCACCGTTTATTTTTATTTTATCAAAGGACTCCATCATTTCCTCCGCATCTATAACAATATAAAGAATACCAACCTGCTTTTTATCGGAGGAATTAAGGCCACATGCCATAATAAATTTATATCCGCCCGCAGAATAGGGTAAGAAATACCTTACCGGAAGCCAGACTTTCCTGCCGCCTGCTTTTATAATCCGGCTCCTGTACAGGGATACAAACTCGGAAAATCCCTGATAATTCTTACCGGCATGTAAAACAGAGCCTTCTATTTCTAAAAACATAGCCGAAATCCCCTTATAGGAATTTAAAGTACTTTTTAACTGGCTGATGAGTTCTCCCTCCGTATTTTCCTCCAGGTTGCTTGTTCCGATTAATTCTACGGTTCCATTATAATAATAAGTCATGGCACTTTCTGCATAATTCGTGCATATGTTGTTTATCTGGTCTTTTGCTGAAATTAACTGGGATACCATATAGGTGCCCGATTCTTTGCATGCATAACTATAAAACGTCCGAAAGGAAAATATAATCAACAATAAAAATGGAATTATGACTAAAAGTATAAACCCTAATATAATGCTTGCCCGGATCCCCAATCCAGACATTTTAGTATGTCTCTTTACTGTATTCACAGAATACCTCAACCATTTTTTCATACCGTCTCCCATAGTATAAACATCTGTGGCAGATGTTTACCGCCTGCATTCCTTCGTTTTAAGTTACATATTTTAAAATAATTTGTTTTAACTTAAGGTTTATAACATTATATCATCCCGTTATATGCATGACAATCTTACTTAAATTTCTTTATTTATGAGAACCCTTCCATGTTAGTACAACTTACTCTCCACTTGCACTCGTAAGAACTCTGCCAGAAATAAAGAAATAGTTCCGATACCGCAATGCAGATCCCAAACCTATGGTTTCCGCCATTTCAACCACTTTAACAACATTGAAAAAGGACTGCCCTAAATGCAGCTTTACGGATATGACTTCCCCCACGCACAGATTGGCTGACCTCAGAACAGGATTTATCTGTGAAAACGTACATAAATTGCTCGCTTTCAACACAAACCATATCCTCTGTCAGTTAAACAGTGCCATATGAAAAATCATATCCGCATATCTGTATTTTGCAACAGCCCAACTAATTTACTTTATAACATATCTATTTTGTAACGTATATACCAAATCCAAAGGCTGAAATAATTGCCTGGTTTCTGCCCCTGTCAGTAACTGCATCTTCTAATATAACCTCTGTAATTTCCGGAATATCTGCTGTTTCCTCCTCATCCCCGGCATTTAAGCATACAAGAATCCTTACCTTTGCTCCTGCTCTGGCAAAAGAATAAAGCCTGCTGTTCTTATCCGCCTGTACTACTTCATACCCGGAGGCCGCATTGATATACTTCTTTCTTACTGACAGTACTTCCTTTATAAATGCTTCAAAATCCTCATCCTTACTCTGCCACTCCATAGGTCTTCTGTATTCCGGCTCTGTTATACCAGCAATTTTCTTCTCATCTCCGTAGAACAAGCTTGGTACTCCCGGAAACAACATCAGAAAGATATAGGCAAGCTTCCACCTTCTGATATCATTCCTGCAAAGAGATAGAAATCTAGGCACATCATGGGTATCTAATAAATTCAACTGTCCCAATGCGATACCAGTGGGATATCGAAGCAGCATTGCCCCAATATCTCCGGCAAACTGAAATGCATCCCTGCTGCCAAAGGCAAAAAACTCTCTGCAATGTTTCCTAAAATCATAATTCATAGTCGAATCAAAAGCATCTCCCCTAAGCCAGCTTTCTGAATTTTCCCATACCTCACCGATTAGTACTGCCTCTGGATTCTCTTTCTTGGCAGCCTTTCGAAAGGCTCTCCATAAGTCTCTTGCTACCTCATTGGCTACATCCAGCCGCCAGCCGTCTACCTTATATTCCATAAGCCAGTGTCTGCAAACTCCAGTAAAGTACTCCTGTACTTCTAAATTAGAGGTATTGAGCTTTGGCATTTTTTTTTCATATGCAAAGCAGGCATACTCCGGTATCTCCCCGTTTTCTGGCCGTATTACCGGAAAGGTAAGATTATAAAACCAATCTTTATATATTGATTTCTCCCCGTTCTTTACTACATCATCAAAGGCAAAGAAATACCAGCTGCAATGGTTAAAGACACCATCTATAATAATACGCATACCCTTACTATGAACTGCTTCCACCAGCTCTTTAAACTCCTCATCACTGCCAAGACAAGGATCGATATGGTAATAATCCAGCAGGTCATATTTATGATATTCCCCTGCCGTAAAGATGGGATTCATATAGATGCAGTTAAATCCCATTTCTTTTATATATTCAACATTTTCCTTTATACCCTGTATCGTCCCGCCAAGAAAAGCCTTCGAGATAGTTCCGTCTTTTAGGGTAAGCTTTCTCTCCTTAAGACTAAGGCTTTCTTTCCCTGTGGCAAAGCTGTCAGGAAAGATGTTATAGACCACTGCTTCCTTAAACCAATCCGGAACCCCCGGTATCTCATCTCTTAAGATAAAAGGATACTGATAATATTCACTACGCCCTTCAATGAGACTGCCTTCAAGTCTGATGCCCGGCAATTCCCTGGTAAATCGGTCGGCATAATAATATATCCAGTCCTCTCCTTCCTCCAATTTGAAATAATAACATACCCTATTAAAGGGCGTATCAAATACCGCCTCATAATAAGCAAAAATTTCGTCTTTCACAACACTCTTCATAGGCAGCTGCGTAAATTCCACCGGGCTTTTATTGCAGGCCCTGTCCCCTATATATAAGCTGCAGGTGATTGTATCTTCCGCTGCTGTCCTTAATCGAATGGTCATATTAAACTCGCTGTTTGGAAAAGCATACTGAGACTGAGGAATATGTAAAATTGCACTTTTGTTCATGTCCGTATCCATTTATCGCAGGCGCACCTGGGATATAGCCAAAAAAAATTGAAAGAATTACGATGGCTTCCTTCCTATGTTTAATTTTCTTTCAATCTGTGTGCCACGGCAACCGCATGGCTAACCCTTAACTCCTCCGGAGGTCAGACCGGATACCATATACTTCTGAATAAAAAAGAATATGATAAGAATCGGAATGGATACCAGTATTGCTGCTGCCGAGAACATGGACCAGCTTCTGCCGTAATCCCCTGTCTGTAACTGATATAATCCTCCCGCCAGTGAGTAGCTGCTCTCACTTAGCATAAAGGTAGTTGCAAACAGATACTCATTCCATACGAAAATCAAGATCATAACAGAGGTTACAATAATTGCAGGCCTTGCCAGCGGAAGTATAACAGCTGCTAATAGTTTTAAGTTACTGGCTCCGTCTATTTTCGATGCCTCTTCAATCTCAAGGGGTATCGTATCAAAATACCCTTTCATATTCCAAATTCCAAAGATACACATGGAACCCGCATTGATAAGAATTAACCCCAAATGTCGGTTTAAAAGTCCCATTTCCTTAAACAGCCGGAATAAGGCGAACATAGACAGAATCTGAGGAAAGGCATTTAAAAGTAATAATAGCTTTAGCACACCTCTTCTTCCCGCAAATCGAAACCTGGAAAAAGCATAGGCAGCTTCAACAGCCACACCCATGGCAATTATCATTGTCCCCACGCTTAAGATTACGGAGTTCTTAAGCCAGATAAGAAACGGTTCTTCTGTTATTATGGTCTTAAAATTATCCAAGGTAGGATTACCTGGCAGAAAAGAAATTCCTGTGGATAACGCTCCGCCTCCTGAACTTAATGAAAGGGAGAGGGCATATAGTATGGGTATCAACCCCACAAAACACAAGCCGATAAAGACCAGGTTCAGCACAGAATAACCTACTGTTTTTCGTATTTTATGCTTTGTCATATGCTCCCTCCTTTCTTTCTTAATTCCTTTTCTTCTGTCTCCTTCACTCCCCTGTTGGTAAACAGGGAGAGTGCTATTATAATCATAAATATAATAATGGATACTGCAGAAGACAGTCCGTAGTTGTTAGATACAAAAGCATTCTGATGTGCATATGTAATAATTGTCTGTATCGTCGCTCCTGTGTAGGCACCTTTTTGCATGGTCAGCAGATAGAAGATATCGAACTGCTTAAAGGTTGTAAAAGTTGTCATTATCACTGCCGGAGCCATTATAGGTTTAATGAAGGGAACCGTAATATGCAGATTCTGCTTCCAGAACCCCGCACCATCAAGCTTTGCGCTCTCGTAATAACACTTATCTATACTTTGCAGGGCTCCGTCAATCATCATAATCATAAACGGAAGAGCCATCCACAGATTTAAGACCATGCTGGAAAGAAAGGCCGGAATATTTTCAGAAAGAAAATTTAACTTTGACAGCCCAAGTGCTGACAGGAATTTGTTGAATAAACCGAATTCCGTATTGAACATGCCAACCCGCCATAGAAGAATGGACACATAGGCAGGCATTGCCCAGGGAAACATAAGCAATGTCTTATAGAGCCTCCTTAACTTAAGGCCCGGTGCATTTAGTCCCAAGGCAATAAAATAGGCCAGTACCAGCTGTATTGCCATATTAACTGCCGTCCAAAGAAGGGTCGTTAACAGTGCTTTTAGAAAACCGGAATCTACCTTAAACAGTGCCCTCTTAAAGTTCTCCAGTCCTATGATCCTGTAATCCAGCCAGTGAAACAGATTCATGTTGGTCAGTGATATAAACACAGTATAAAGGATTGGAAATACGATTATGATTCCAATGAGAACCAATGCCGGAGATGAATACAGCCATGGTTGATACTTCTTTTTTCCTTTCATTCTATAACTTCCTTCCTACACAGTGATGTCTTATCTCTCTATTGCTGATTTACTGCATATCGGCAATAGCAGTCAAGGCTTCCTGCTGATATTTATCTGCTGCTTTATTTAAGTCTTCACCGGATTTATTAACTGCTGCCAGGAGAGATTCTGCAGGCGCCCACATTACTGTCAGCTGAGGTATGTTAGGCATAGGCTGTGCTGTTTCAGCAGTTTTTTTCATAGTTACCACCATCTCATTTGCAGCAACTTCTGTGTCCTCATAGGCTTTTACATTAGCAGGTGCACAGTTGGATTTCTTAGCAAGCTCTGCCCCCAGCTCTTTGCCTGCAAGTGCCTTTAATACTTCGCCGATGGCATCCTTCTTTGCTTCGGCAGCGTATTTCATAACACATACTCCCTGTACTCCTGCATAAGGTGCCAGATTCTTGCCATTTGGCAAGGTAAAGTCTGCCAGAGACTTATAACCAAGATTAATACCGGCTTCTTTGATACCGGATATAAGCCAGGGACCACCGATAATTGCTGCTGCCTTTCCTTCGTTGAACAAGGTAGTTACTGTATTGTAATCCCCATCTGCCTGAAGCTCTGCGAATTTCTTATTATAATTTATAGCCTCTTTGGTAGCTGCATTATTCAAACCAGGTTCCCCGTCAGAATTAAGAATAAATCCTCCATACCCGTTAATAAAAGGAGAAACATTATAAGCTGTGGAATGCTGGTTCACTACTGCATAAGTGCCTGCTGCCGTATTGGTATTCACTTTCATGTACTGGTATAACTCTTCGGTGGTATTTGGTACCTCACCCTTCCATAAGTCTTTATTATAAAGGAATAATAAGGTTTCAAAATACACCGGCAGCTGATAATTCTTCTCTTTGTATGTACCTGCCTGAACTGTCATAGGCAATAGTTCTGACAGACTTTCATCCCCAATCACATCCGTAACAGGAGCTAGTATCCCCATTTCTGCAAACATTCCCACGGAATCATGTGCATATAGGTACATATCCGGGCCGTTTGCTGCATCTGTTCCATACAGCTTGATCTGGTCTGTCAGACCTGCTTTTTTCTCAAAAGTAACTGTAATTTTTCTGTCTTTTAAGCTTTCATTCAGACTCGTCTGAATAATCCCCATAATGGCTTCATCACCATCATGCCAGATTTTAAGATCCACCGGCTTTGTCTCTGTTTCTTCCTGTGAGACCTGATTCTCACCTGACTCGCTTCCCGTTACTTCCGGTTCTTTCACTGAACTTACCGTGTTGTTCTTACTACAACCTGCAAGGCTTATAACAAGCACTGCACACAGCATGGTCTTAACAATTTTTTTCATAATTACCTCTCCTTCTGCTTCTACAGCGGTACCAAATATTTCTTCACACTTTCCTTCGCATTAGGAAATTGCTTTCCTAAACCTTTTCTCAAAACAAGCTCGAATTGCGTTTGTTTGTGTTATTTTTACCATATAAATATACCATCGTCAATTATGTTTTAGTGAAAATAGTTGACTTTGTTAGGAAATCGCTATACTATAATAGAAAAACTGTATGTATTTATGGAGGGATATTATGCCTATAACCATTGGTGATGTTGCAAGAGAAGCCGGAGTATCTATTTCTACGGTTTCCAAGGTACTGAATAACTGGACAACCATATCTCAGGCAACTGCCGAAAGGGTACAGGAGGCTATCCGCAAATTAGACTATACCCCCAATTCCAGAGCTGTAAGCTTTGCACGCCAGACCACCAGGAATATTGTATACTTGACCTCTCTAAGTAAAGATGAGGCCTACCATAATCCACATATGTTCGACATCATGTGCGGAGTTAACAGAGTACTATCTGAGAATAATTATTCACTGACTCTGGTTGATACCTCAGCGGATACAGAAAAAGGAGAATCCGTAGCTAATGTCATGTCCAAGAAATGTGCTGACGGCATGATCATTCATGGCTCTGCGATTAATAAAGAAATAGCAGATCTAATCACAAGGCAACAATTTCCTCATATCTTAATAGGGCATCCGGGTTTTGACTCCCAGCTATGCTGGGTTGATACCAATCATGCCCTGGCAGGACAAACCGCAGCTGAATATCTTATTTCCTGCGGTTATGGTGACATCGCATTTATTGGAGGCAAGAAGACCGATTATATTTCCACTCAGCGTCTGAAGGGTTTTCTTGGAGCCATGCATCAATATGGCTATCTGGTTGGTGCAGATAAAATATGTTATACGGACTCCGGCAGGGAAGAAAGTTATCAGGCCGCTCTTACTCTGTTAAAAGCAGCGAAACCTCCAAGAGCTATCGTGTGCGAGAATAACACCATTGCTCTTGGTACTGCTAAGGCCATCGAGCAACTTAAATTAAGGGTACCGGAGGACATTGCCTTTGTTATATTTGACGTATACCCTTATTCCAAAATACTTGATCCCAAACCAGTTGTTATCGACATTAACGTATATGATATGGGTATCCAGGCCGGTGATATGTTACTGCGTAAGCTAAAGAACCCATCTCTCCAGATACAGACTTATACTACCCTTCCGACAATTAATGGCTGGTAGGTGGATTTCATTATTTTGCACAATTCAAATTACTAGGGTGTGTCTGAAAACTGCTTGTACCGGACTGAATGTTCCACTTTGCGGGAGACAAGGAGCGATTTTGGGGACGTAGCGGGTCTATGTTCCCAAAATCACGACGCAGTATACCACAAAGTGGGGCGTTCAGAACGGTGCAATGAGTTTTCAGACACACCCTAATTTATGCTACTGAGAAATGCCACGGAAACGGGGTAATTGCGCAATCGAGTAGGAGGAAAATCATTAATTGATTTTCCGTCCTCTCACACCACCGTGCATACCGTTCGGTACACGGCGGTTCAATAGAATTAACTTACTTGTAAACATCTTTCTGACATCGTTATAAATCCTTGTTCTTTGAGATATTGATTAGTGAGTGACTTATTAAGTATTGGGCTGTTGGATATCCTCCAATAGCCTTTTCTTGTATTTGCAAACTCCCATGCTTTATA
>JAEZSL010000287.1 GCA_023443925.1 Bacillota bacterium
ATTTCCTCCGGTTTTCCGGTAAAAATATCTGATAACAGTTCAGGTATTTTATTGATTGCTCCAGCTTCAATTAAAATTTCTTTAACATGAATCTTGTGTTCTCTGCCGCATGGACATGGTTCAGAAAAATTTTTAACATCAATCTTCATAATTAACCTCTCCCTTTTAAATCTGTCACTCATAGTTACATATTTACCGTCAAAAGCACGATTACTTTTTATTATATATGAAAGGAGTTTTTTGTTCAATCTGTTTTTGGTAATTTACAGCCGTATCCGCCTTCTTTACGAAGGATTCAAATTTATTTTTTATTCATAGTTATTAATTTCTCCAGATATATCGATTTCATCTGGCTGCTGGCCATGACCTGCTTCACCGGAGGCAGCTTTAGTATGGCAGATAAAACAGCAGCCATAGCCCGGTGACTGCCAAAAGCCTGATTATCAAAGATCAGGTTCTGAAGCTGACCTTTTTCAATCGCCATAAGTACGGTTCGATGAACGGAATTTACCGGAGTTATAATTTTTTCTTTACGCCGGTTAAGCAGCATACTGTTTTTATTGCAATTTCTGACACAGACACCACAGCCAAGGCAGATTTCTTCATTTATTTTCATGGATTTTGCTCCATTTTCATCCGTTATCATCTCAATGGCACCGATTGGACAGACTTTGGCGCATCTTCCACAATTTACACAGGTGTCGTTATTTATGTGAGGTATATAATTTGTTGTCTGTACCGGATGCAGCATTCCAAACTTTTTAGCAGCTATCATGGCTTCACAGCAGCAGCCGCAGCAGTTGCAGATAAAGGTTACTCCTTCTCTGACATTTTCACCGCATTGTACCAGATTATTCTCATAAGCCTGATGCAGTAATTCAATACCTTCTGCTGCCTCTACTCTTCTGGCATAATTATATTTAATAAGGGATGCAGCCGCATTGCCAAAAGTCATGCAGATATCCATGGGTGCATCGCAGGCGCGTCCCACATGGTGCATTTTATGGCGGCAGTAACAGGTGCTGATTCCAATATGTTCGGAAGATTTAATTATATGACTGGCCCGCTCAAAATCCAGTATTTGTACTTCATTTTCATTTGTTAAAACACTTTCTTGTACAAATACCCTGCCAAGCCTTGTTTCCGTACTCAGGAATAATTCCTTTACAAAGTCTTCCTCTACATTCAGGTACTGATAAAAAAGTTCACCAAGCAATTTCTGGTCAATATCATTTCTGGTTCTCATCATAGAAAACTCAAAAAAACCCGCCATAGGAGGCGGAAGCATATACTGTCTGGTACCGTTATTATCCATATCCAAAAGCAGTGCCCTGCCTGCAAGCCGGTTTAATAGCTTCTGTGCCTTAACTTCATCTGTCTTCCAGATCTTTGCTGCTGCTTTCACAGTAAAAGGCCTGATTGGGAGCTGCGCTACATAAGCGGCTTCCTTTTCACTAAATAACAATTCTAATATCTTATAGAGGGTTCTGGACGGAGGGGCACCCTGAGGGAATTTGTTAATCCTTTCTTCCAGACTCTTATAAGCTGATTTTCCTACTATATGGGACATTTTTCCACCACCATTGTTTTTATTTGAATATATCACATAATTATTTTTAAGTAAAGTAAAGGTTAAGCCAATTGAATTTGCTACTAAAGGCAGTAAAGAGACTTAACCCTGAAACCGCCGCAGTACTGCGGGATTCGAGCAAGTCTCTTGTACACCGGTATATATCTTAAAGCTTAGCTTATTTGCCGGTTTTCTCAATGTTGACAACAGGTACAAATCCGCCTTGTGCTGCACTCACACCTGATAAACCCTTGGGAGCATACCTGCGTTTGGCAATAAAACAGAGAACTTTTGATTAAGAAAAGAATTTAGTCTTATCAATATTTTCTAAATTTCCAACCAAAGAGAAACTGCAGTTTTCTTTTACAAGATATTTTTTTGCAAAGTTCTTGATTTCTGCACCTGTCACTTCATTCACTTTATTTATGGTTTCTTCCAGGGGAACAATATAGTTTCTGAGCAGAATGGACTTACCGTTGCTGTTCATCCGGTTTTTTGCACTTTCATTACCCATAATCAACTCTGTTTTAATTTGTTCTTTGGACATGGATAGTTCATCATCGGTTAATCCATTCTCTTTTAAATCTTCAATTATTTCAAAAGAACTGGCAAAGACCTGTTCCAGCTGAATTGGATTCATGGCACCATATATATGCAAAAGGCCTGCTTTTTTATAAGAGCTTCCATAAGAGTAGATGGTATAAGTCAGCCCAAGATTTTCTCTTATTACCTGAAACAGCCTTGAATTAATGCTTCCGCCCAGTACGGAATTTAAAATAGTCAGCGCATATTTCTCCTCCGCATCAGACACTATGGATTCAAAGGCAATGTTCAAATGCAGCTGTTCCACATCTTTCTCCTTGGTATAAATGGATGGGTGGTAAATGGGGACAGTACAATCCGGCTGTCTGGGGCCTTCCGGTATCCTTGCGAAATTCGCTTCCAAATGCTCTAAAACTTCCTCTTCCCTGATGTTACCGGCAACGGATATAACAATATTTTCAGATACGTAGTATTGTGACATAAAATCAATAATTTCCTGTCTGGTAATAGCACGCACCGTTTCCTTTTTACCGGATATCTGATATCCCAGGGGGTGCTTATCCCAGACTTTCATCTGCAGCATCTCATGTACCAGGTCTTCGGGAGAATCATCATACATATCAATTTCTTCTATTATAACACCTTTTTCTTTTTTCAGTGACTTTTCATCTATCAGGGAATTATTAAGCATATCGCCCAGAATATCAATTGCAATCGGCAAATGCTCATCCAGAGTAACTGCATAAAACGAAGTACATTCCTTACTGGTGTAGGCATTAATATCACCGCCGATTCTAGCCATATCATCAGCAATCTGCTTGGCTGTACGGTTTTTGGTTCCTTTAAAGAGCATGTGCTCAATTATATGAGAAATACCGTTATTTTTTTCATTTTCATTTGAAGACCCCACCTTAACCCACACTCCAAAAGCGGCACTTCTTAAATAAGGCATTGTTTCCAGCACAACCGTTATCCCGTTGGATAACCTTTTACGGTTAATCATGTATTACTTCCTTTCTTTTTTCATATAGCCTAAATTGTATCACTAACTTGTCCATTATACAATATCAGAATT
>JAEZSL010000296.1 GCA_023443925.1 Bacillota bacterium
TTATAATATTTAATCAGGCTGCTGTTAATTTTTTCGATACTGCTCTTGATGCTTAAGTTAAATTCAAAGATATCCGTATGTCTGCTGCAGAATAGTATCGCCAGCTGATTGTCCTTCAAACTGACGGCATAGGTCTTTACCTTTTCTTCAAAATATTCATCCTTTGTAACAATCAGAAATTCCCCCACCACATTCTGGTTCTCCAGGTTACTTTTATGCACAGCACTCTCCGAATGGATTCTTACGATTCCCGTGCAGTAATAATTTGCTCCAAGATCCAGCCGTAAGGTTCTGCCTTCCTCTATAAGATTCTTCTTTCCCGCCGTATTTTGTATGATATCCTTTAAAAACTTTTCCTGGATCAATAAAACATTATCTTCAAATTGATTTTGCAGTTCTGTCATATTCCGTTGTAAAGAAGCATTGTTGTCCAACTCTTCTTTGATTTTTTCCAATACCTCAAATAATTCCCCGGGCAGGAAAGGCTTCAGCAAATAGTTTGTGACTCCTAACTGTATGGCTGTCTTGGCATAAATGAAATCATCGTATCCGCTTATGATAACAGTTTTTAAGTTTACCCCGGTCTCCTTGACCTGTTTTATTAAATCCAGACCGCTTAATAAAGGCATGCAGATATCTGTAATAAGAATATCCGGCTTTTGTTCTTTTATCATTTCAATTGCAGATGTCCCGTCTTCGGCACAGCCTACAACCTCCATACCCAGGCCTGCATTATTGATGCTTTTTGCAACCAGATCTCTGATATAGGCTTCATCGTCCGCAATAACAATATGATACATTTAATCCACCTCCGTTATCTGAGCGGGTATGATAATGGTTGCCCTGGTCCATTCCCCGAATTTACTTTCCAGCATTAATCCATAGGCATCTCCGTAATATAGTTTAATCCTTTCATTTACATTGTAGATGCCGTAACCCTCCTCATGATTTATTTTTCCCTCAAGCAGGCAGTTATTAATGGTTTCCAGTCTATCTTCTTCAATCCCACATCCGTTATCTTCCACGCACATTTTCACCACGGCGATTCCGTTATCTTCCATATGGGTGCTGAAATAAATATGTATCATACCTTCCGTTTCTTTTCGTTTAATCCCATGATATATGGCATTTTCGACTAAAGGCTGCAAAATCAGTTTAATGGTTGGTGTCAAGAACAGCTCACTGTCTGCATCTATGTGATAATTCAGTTTTGATTTATAGCGGATTCTCTGTATGTTCAGATAACTCCTCACATGCTCGATCTCATCCCGTAAAGTTATAATTTCATTGCCTTTGCTTAAACTTAGCCGGAAAAACTTACCCAGGGAATTCGCCAGTATGCTGATATCCGATGCTCCCTGATCGGCAGCCTGCCAGGTTATGGCATTTAGCGTATTGTATAAAAAGTGAGGATTTATCTGAGCCTGAAGAGCTTTTAGCTCTGCCTTTCGCTTTAATTTCTGGACATTTTTCACGTTTTCCTTTTCTTCTTTCAGGGCTTCTATACTTAAATTGAGTTCCGTAATCAGATTGTCGATTTCACGAATCATTACATTAAAGCTGTCCGCAAGGTTTCCCACTTCGTTTTTATACGGGTAGGAAAACTTCACATGAAAATCCTGCCTGATGGCCTGCCGCATTATTTTATCCAGTTTATTCATAGGCGAAGTAATGCTATATGCCAGGATTATAATAGCTAATATACTGACCGCTATTCCTATCAGAATGATAATAATAATGAAAGTCCTGAGGGCTTCTAAGTTGTTTAACAGACCAGTTTTGGATTTTAAACTGTATAATCTCCACTCATTGGCTTTGATAACTGTAAAGGTGCCCAGGTATTCTTTACTGCCGTAAAGAACACTTTCGCATACCGCATTATTATTTCCCAGCGCTTCCTCCCTGAATTTTGCCGTTACCGCACGCTCCTCCTCACCGCAGTTAACAATGTTATTCCCCTCCTTATCCACGATAAACATTTTATCAACGGAACCGTAGCTTTCGTCAAAATATTTTATTAATTCCGACTGCTGGAGATTTACTACGATATATATATTTTCCCTGCTGCCAACCACAAGAAAGCGGAATACCACCGGTATAACAATGTCATTTCCTATGTATATCTTGTCTTTCATGGAAGGAAACCAGGATATGGTTTTATTCGGGTCGTTTTCAAAGGCTTTATAGAATTCGGATTCCGTAAAATTAAAATCACGGCGCTTAATCTTGGAAAAATTATCGAATTCGCTGTATTTTGTATACATATAAACCGAATGGATGTACCGGTCACCCTGATATAATTCAGTAAGGGAATCCGCAACATCCCCTAAGAGCCTGGAATAATTCTCGCCCTGGGGATTATTTAAATATTTGCTCATGGCCAGGGTAAAGGATTGGTTGTTGCACATGGCATAAACCCTTCGGATAATGGCCCGGATTCTGTCATGGATATAGTTATTGGCCTGGTAGATAATATCCTCCGAACTGCTGTAGGTATTCTCCAGGGTATCTTTAAATGCATAGTTATAATATAAAATTCCTGCAATACTGCTGTTGGCCAATAAAACCGTTACACACAATAAGATTATTTTCGTCCTGATTTTCAGGTTTCCCATCTTTGTCTTCATTGCATTAACCTGCCTGTCTCATATGATATATGTAATAATTTCTGAGATACCTTTTGCTGCTCTGTTAGCATACTCCTCATTCCGTTTTCATTATATCATATTTCGGCAGTCTTTTTATTTATTTCAACCTTTTACCGCTCCGGCCGTCAGCCCGGCAATAAACTGCTTATTGGCAAAGAAATATACAATTAAAATTGGTATAATGGCAATGGAAGCCCCGGCTAACATAATATGCCACTCAGCTGTCGCATTCATGGAGTATTTAAGCTGGACTACGGCAACAGTTAAGGTTTTCAGGTTTGGCATGGAGATACTCATTACCAAAGTGGTTACATAATCATTCCAGGCATTACGGAACGTAAATAAGGCAACAACTGCCAGTATGGGTTTAATTAAGGGCATGATCACACGAAAGAAAATTCCATAGACCGAACAGCCGTCTATAATTGCAGCTTCATCCAATTCCTTTGGAATGCTCTGAACAAAGCCCATGACCAGCAGAACATTAGAGGCCTGCCCCCCGGTCAGTGCTAAAATTAACCCAAATATATTTTTACTCAATCCGAACCGGCTTAACATATCGTAAATCGGGTACAGCGTTACAGAACCTAAAGCAATAAACATAAGCCCCACATAGAGAGACATAATAAATTTTTTTCCCACAAACTTTTTCCTTGCAAATACAAAGCCTGCCAGGGAAGAGGTAACAACCGCAATCAGCATACAAGCAGCACTTATAATAACACTGTTTAAGGTATATTTCGTAAAGTCAGCTTCCACAAATGCCTTGTAATAATTTTCAAAATGCCAGCCGCTCTCCGGTAAGAAGCTCCCCCCGGCAGTTAATTCGCTGTTGGTTTTAAAGGAACCGAGAACCGCATAAAGAATTGGATAGATTGTATATAGAATCATAATGGCTAGAAATATCCCTATTCCTACGCCGAATATAATCTTTTTTGATTTTGACATGGTTGTTCTTCCTTTCTGGGGCGTTCGAAACGGTGCAATGAGTTTTCAGACACACCCTAATAGACGTCATCCAGTTTTTTTGAAATTAATAAATATACTACCGTAACAGCTCCTGCAATGAAAGCGGAAACCGCACTGACTGCCGCACCGTAGCCATACTGGGAGGCGACAATGCTGCCTGCCGATATGGGAAAGAAAAACTGATATCCATAAAGAGACATGACCATGGTAGAATAATTCGGCCCGCCTTCCGTTAATACCATAACATTACTCATATCGTTAAAGGCTGCCGTTATGGACAGCATTAAAATAATCTTTAATATAGGGCCTAACATAGGTATTGTAATATACCATAATGTCTGTAAACGGTTAGCACCGTCAATTCTGGCACTTTCCAATGCTTCTTCCGAAATTCTCTGAAGTCCTGCAATAAAATAAACCATATAATTTCCGATTCCGCCCCAAACAGCCGTAATGATTACGGTTTTCATGGCATTATCCGTTCCCAGCCAGTTAATAGGCTGGCTGATTATATTAAGCTCCAGCAGATACCGGTTAATTTGTCCGTTATATACGTTAAATAAAAGATAAAAAACAAGGCCCATTACGGCGGAACTCATTATGGTCGGCACAAAAATGACACTTTGCAGCAATCCGTTACCTCTTCTTTTTTTATTTAAGAACAGTGCCAGCAAAAAGGCCAGGGGTATAATAAAAAGGATTTTTGCCCCTGCATAAACCAGGGTATTCTTAACGGTCTTCCAGTAGATTTCATCGTGAAAAACACGGATCAGATTATTAAATCCTACAAATTTCGGTGCTGCTGTTCCGATTCCGCTGTACCGGTAAAATACATATTTTAGGGTCCAGATACAAGGATATATGGAAAAGGCAGCAAACAGAATCAGGTTTGGCAGAAGCAGGCTGTACGACTGCAGATTCTCTTTGAGCCATTTTTTTCTTTTTTCAGGTGAAAGCCGTGGTTTTATCTCATTATGCAAAATTACTCTTCCTTTCTTTCCCAAAAGTGGGACTGGTGCAAAACAGCAATTATTTTGCTACAGTCCCACTTTATAACTTAATCTTTTCTAAGCTTCTTCCATTTAATATCTTATTCTATTTCGATGGATTCATCGGATCAAAACCGTCGATTTTAATTTCTGAACCGCCGCCTTCTTCAATACTGGCCTGCAATGCCGCATTATACCGGTCTGTTAAATCCTTTAAACCTGATTCAATTTCCGTATCACCTAATATCATGTAAGCAAATGAAGTATACATATCCATGCCCTCCACGATAAACCCGCTGGCATTTGCCTCCTGGGGAGTTAAAGGCCATATGGCATCGGTAGAACCAATCAGCAGATCCTTATTATCTACATAAACCTGTGCAGGCTTTGCCTGCTTAATGACATCGGGTATGATGCTGATGCCCAAGCCGTTTTCATAATACTCAGCCAGATAATCCACACTTGTAAAAATTGTCCTGTAAGCTTTCCAGGCAGCCTCCAGATTCTTACTGTCCGCATTAAACAGGTAACCGCCGTTGGCTATATAACCCTGTGCACCGGCAACTTTTCCGCCGGTTACCGGAATCTGGGCAACTCCCCAGGCGTCTGTCATAGGGAACTGGTTTGCATATACCCCCGGCTCCGCATGGGAGTAAGAGATATACATACCGATTTTACCTGCGGCAAACTGTGTTCTTAAAGGATCAATATCTAAAGATTCACAGCCGGGAAATGCTGCTTCCGGAGACATAAGTTCCTTCCAGGCTGAAATAATAGGAGCATAGCCCGAAAAGTCATATTTCCCTGCTGAAAAATCATATCCAGAAGCTCTGCCAAGTTCACGCTCCGCCTGGTATAAGATGGAACGCCCTAAAGCAGATGCCGGACTTTTCATATTAGCGGCAAACCCGTAGATTCCTTCACCGGACAGTTTCTGTGTAATGATTTTTGCATCTTCTACCATTTCTTCCAAAGTGGAAGGAGGATTTGCGATCCCTGCTTTTTCAAATATATTTTTGTTATAGAATAAACGTCCTGTCGTACCTGTCGTTGGTATGTAATATACTTTTCCATCATATTCATTTAATCCGGGAATGATAAGGTCACCAAAAACCTTCTTAAAATCATCATCCATAAACTGGCTGTAGTCCGCCCATCTTCCGCTGTTTAAATACTTCTGGAAAATCTGTGTCTGGTGCACCAGAATATCCGGGGCTTCTCCGGACTGGAAGGCCATGTCGATTGCCTGTTCATAATTTTCTGTATAGATCTGATAATCGACAACTATATTGTCCGTATTATTTGCATTGTACTCTTCTACTTTTTTAGTGATTAAATCGGCGTCGTGCCTGTCCTTTGACCAGATAACGACCTTGGTTTTTTCACCTTGAGGGGCACTTTCCGTATTTGGAACATTCTTCTCCTCTGCAGTTGTTCCAGCCCCGTTTACTTCCCCCACAGTCTTGTCTTTACCGGCAGAACACCCTGCCAGTGAAAGCAGCATAACCATAACCAGCAGAATTGATAACAGTTTTTTTGTAAACTTCATAAATTTCCTCCCTTTACATTATTTTTCTCTTAAAACTTGATTCGGATGTCAAAAGGTCTCTCTACATGTATTTTATGAATATAGAATATATATACGCTTGTATTCATTCAAAACACAAAATTGACCTTTTGACACTCGAATCAAACTTACTACCTAATTTTATTACAATTTATATTTTCCGTAAATCCATTATCCGACCCTGGCATGTATAATATCTGATGTCCTTGTGTACCTGAAAAATTACTGCAGCATCAAACCGCCTGCTTTAGGTAAGAACCGCTCCCTGTCCTCTTAAAACCTCCTGTAGTTTATGTACCTGCAGCTGCCTGAAATCCACTTCTTCTTTCAAGCAGAGAGCTGCCGCGGCACCTGCCGCTTCACCGGTTGCAAAACAGGCCGGCATAACACGCAGGGAAGCCATCATGGCACGGTCGGAGCTGATGGTCCTGCCTGCAGCTATAAGATTCTCAAACCCTGCGGGTAAAAGAGAACGGTAAGGTATGGAATAAGCTTCCCCGGCTTTATATCTTGAGGTTACATACTCCCTGTCCTCTCCATAATCCTCTTCATCCGGCGTTGCGGCATGAATATCGATGGGATATGAATACCGTGCTATGGTATCTTCAAAATCCGCCCGTTTATAATAATCTACTTTCGTCAGCCGATAATCACCAACGATACGCCTTGATTCCCGAAGCCCGATAACCGGCCCGGAAGATGCCAGTACCACATTTTCAGCACCCGGCACATATTTTCTTAAAAAGTTCATAAGCTCCGGGAGTTTTTGCCTGGCTTCGATTTCCGCCCTGGTCAGGTCATTTCCGTTCAGTGGGTTTAAATGGTATACATGACCGAAGTTCAGGCCGGCCATACCATCTGCCTGGAGGGCAATACCGGAGACATAGCGCTCATCTGCCGGGAAATCCCCCTGTTCTTTCGCTTTATTTACAGCAATGTTGAGATTGCCGTCCTCACCGGTTTTTTCCGCATATTCCATGAATTTACCGGTATCCAGGTTACCGATGCGAAAGCATAGCGTACCTGCCTGGACTAAGCCATTCTCGTCCCCATATTCATAGGAACCTCCGGCCATGGCAACTAAATCCGCATCTCCCGTACAATCAATAAAATATTTCGCACCTATGGTAAAATTACCACCTTTATTATGTACTTCCACGGAATGAATTCTTCCGCCTTTATGGTTTACACCGGTTATTACCGTATGGAAAAGCAGATTGCAGCTGCTAGTTAAGGCCATCTGTTCCGTTACACGTTTTAAAACCTCTGGATCGATTGGCACCCAGTCAAACTCCTTAAGTCTTCCGGGTTTCTTATCATAAAAAGGGCTTATATAACTCTCCTTTTTCATCCGGTTCAGTACTTCAAGGCCAATCCCTCCTATAATTACCCTTTCACCGTCCGTATAGGGGCAAAATGCCGGAACACAGGCATTGGTAGCCATACCGCCCAAATATCCGGCCTGTTCGATCAATAATACTTTTATCCCGTTCCTGGCTGCGGAAACTGCCGCCCCGATACCGGCAGGACCTCCTCCGGCTACAATTAAGTCGTATTCTTCCATCATGGCATCCTTTCTTTTCCTATCCTGTACTTTGACTTCGATATTCAAAAAATCTTCACTTAACCGCACCTGTTATACTTAAGGCAAAGCAGATACCTGCATTCCGCTTTGCCACATGTACAAAATACCTTGTACAGCATAAGCTTTTGTACTGCTCATTAAAGTTTATCAGTTACATTATAAATTTAAATACAATAAACGACGGACCGGTGTATAATTATCGTATTTAATCTAATAGGCTCTGAGTGCCAAAAGATTAAATTAGTGTTTAGAATAATACCTGCATATCTATTTTACATGTTGTGAGTCCTTTTGACCTTCTAATTTATTATATATTCCTTAAAATACACGATAAGTTTCTTTTGACCTTGTAATCTTATTATATATTCCTTAAAATACACGATAAGTTTTCACCTTTGTATCATATAATAATATAATTTCATAATGTATCTCTGAAAGTTGTTTCAAAATGAATGAGGATGAAAGAAGAAAAATAACTAGTAATGATTTTGCCGACGGAATTATAGAATTTGCTATCAGTCCCGATGAATATGCCAGATATTCGGGTGAAACGATTAATTACATTAATGATAAATATGCCGTAATATACGTTCCTCCTTCCCGTATTCCGGACCGTCTGATCGGTTCCGTCGCATATTCTGTTATACCTAAGCTTTACTCCCTCATGAATCAAGCCAGCCTGGAAGCTATGGGAGTGCTAAAACTCCAGAAAACACCCTATCTTTCCTTAATGGGTAGCGGAACACTTCTGGGCTTTATCGATACGGGCATAGATTACCAGAATCCTATATTCCAGTATGCCAACAAGGCTACAAGAATAGTATCCCTCTGGGACCAAACCGTTGAGAATCCGGAAGCATCCTCCGAAACTTTTTACTATGGTACTGAGTATACCAGAGAACAAATTAATCTTGCTCTGCAAAATGAAAATCCATTTAATATTGTTCCCAGTACTGACGAAAATGGTCACGGAACCACTCTGGCCGGTCTTGCCGGAGGAACTCCAAATGAAAGCGGGGATTTTTCCGGTGCCGCTCCTTTATCAGAATATGTGGTAGTAAAATTGAAGACCGCAAAACCAAATCATAAAGATTACTTCGGTGTTCCGGATAATGTTGTATGCTATTCCGAAACGGATATTATGTTTGGTTTGACCTATCTGGTCAATACAGCCAGAAAGCAAAACCGCCCCATTGCCATATGTATCGGCCTTGGCACCAACCAGGGAGGCCACAACGGACTTGGACCACTCAACGACCTGATATCCTCCTACGGCAATCAGGTTGGGATCGGGATCAGTATCGCTGCCGGTAATGAAGGAAATGCAGGACATCATTTTTATGGAGAAATCGATTCCGCTACGGGTTATTCCCAGGTTGAGTTAAGAGTCGGACAGAACGAAAATAATTTTTCTATGGAATTATGGGGCAATACTCCGGGCACATATTCCATTGATATCATATCTCCCTCGGGTGAGTATATACCCCGGATTCCGGCACGTATCGGAGAATATAGAAATTTGAGATTTATTTTTGAATCTACCACTATTTATATTGACTACGTTATTGTAGAAGCCCAGACCGGCGACCAGCTGATTCTGATACGTTTTCGGAATCCTGCACCGGGCATATGGCGTTTTCGGGTTTATGGAACAAAAATCAATTCAGGTTTTCACATCTGGCTTCCGGTCAGAGGTTTTATTACCGAGGGTACTGCCTTTACTTTACCAAATCAGTTTACCACCATAACAGAGCCGGGGAATAACATGTATGCAATAACAACCACGGCCTATAATCCGGCCAACCAGAGCCTGTTCATTGAAGCCGGAAGGGGATATACCCGGTATAATGTAATTACGCCGGACATAACTTCACCCGGGGTAAATGTCTATGCTCCCTTACCGGGAGGAACCTTCGGGCCAATTTCCGGTACCAGTGCCGCCGCGGCTCTGTTAACGGGTGTTGTAGCCATGCTGCTTGAATGGGGTATTGTAAACGGCAATGACAGATCCCTTGATACGTATCAGATTCTGAAATATTTAATCCGGGGAGTAAACCAGAACTCATCTTCTAACTATCCCAACCGTGAGTGGGGTTATGGCACGGCGGATATATACGGCACTTTTGAAAGTTTAAGCGGTGAATAAAAAAATGCCAGAGTAAGAAAAGAAACTTTTTCTCTTACTCTGGCATTCATGTCCTGAAACTATAACCGGAACTGTTTTGGTGTCATATGATATTTTTCCTTAAAAACCCGGTGAAAGTAACTGGTGTTATCATATCCTACCACTGTAATGATATCGGATACCGTCAGCTTTGTATTTGAAAGTAACTCCACCGCTTTGTTAAACCGCTTTCTCTGCAGCAAATCTTTATAGGTGTGGCCCGTACTCCGTTTAATCAGTTTACTAAGGGAATAAACTGACTGGTTCAATTCTTCCGCCAGTTTAGTCAGGCTGGCATCCCTGTAATTTTCCTCAATATACCGAAGAACCGACAAGGTAATGGAATTATCATAGGAGTCCTGATCCGACTGTTCGATCTTCTCCGTATAATTAAGGAGCTGTAAAAATAGCAGACCCATGGTAGTCTGGTTGATTTTATTGCTGCCAGGTTTTTTATTCATCAAGGACCAGATCATATTTTCAATAAGGTTTTGTACCGGCAGAATATCCGCAGCCTTAAAATACAAATAACTTGCCTTGCCGGTATCCTGTCTTAAGGAGTCCACGATAAAATCCTTCAGCATATTTTCCCCTTGCAGCATTCCAAAAGCAACATCAAAGAATTCCGGCAGAACGATAAAATTAATGGCAATATCTTTTTCACCAGCGGGAAGAATTTCCTGATAAGCATTCTGATTCAGAAATAATAAGTCACCTTCCTCCAGCACAACCCGGCTTATATCATTAATAATGTGGGTAGTACTGCCTTTGCACATATAGATAATCTCAACATAATTATGCTTATGCTTTGGAAAATGGGCAAATCTGGTGTGGGTTCTTACATCAATTAATTTCCCCTTTTCCAGCATCTTCTCGCTGTCTACAATAAAATCCTTTTTTGTTGTATATAGATTTTTTATCACAGAATTCTGTCCGGATAAAATCATTTCTTCTTCTTTGGTTATCTTCTCCAACCTATGCAATAATTCAGCATTCATGCAATCACCGTCCGTGTTCTAAAGAATCGGAAAGAGGAAACAACTCTATACAACTGTTAAACCTTTCCCTCACCGGTTAAATAATTTAATAACTCTTTAATCCCATCACCGGTATATGCACTGACTAAAAATATCTTCGTACAACCGGTTAGCTCAAGCCAGGCTTTTGCCCTGAGAGGATTGGCTCCCGGCCGGTCTGTCTGGGTTACTATCCCGATGACTTCCCGGTTTACCAGGCTTGTTATATTTGGGCTGTACAGGGAATATTCTTCGTCGGCACTTAGTAAAAGCCCAACCACATCCGCCTCATAGGCATACAAAGCAAGTGCTCCTGCCAGTACTTTATTTTCCGCATATTCGCCAGGCGTATCAATGATTAAGTCATAATGGTTCATGGACTGTGTTTTTTGGTATTTAAACTGCTCTCCGCGCAAAGCCTGGGTTAAGGTGGTTTTTCCGCATTCGCTTCTGCCCATTAAGATTATCTTTTTCATGTCCTGGTAATTTCACATACGGTAAACCGGAGTTTTTCCCTGGCATAATCAACAATGGCAGTTAAAGCTGTTTCAACCTCCGAGACAGAACCGGTCACAATCAGTGTTCCGCTGAACCGGTCAACAAATCCCAAATCCACCCCGGAGGTTTTAATGGCAATGTCACTGGCAATAATGGCCGTTTCACTGGGCGTCATGGTAACAATACCTATGGCAGTTTTCGAATAATCCATTTCCGGATTAAGCCCCAGCTTTTTATAAAGAACCGTGTCCGGATTGGCAATTACATGGGCGATGGTAATTTGTTTTCCAGGAACAATTTCCTGTATAATTCTCATTTTATCTTCATTTGTCAGTATGTCCTGAATATTCACAGTAACCTCCTAAGTTCCGTAGAATCCTATCTCAGCCGCCGATCTGGCACTGTAATCCGCTTGCTTTTGCTGCTTTAAGTAATTCTTCCATATACTCATTGCTTAAAGGTTCTATATGGGATAACATATATTCTCTACCCAGTCCCTCATACTTATCCTGTCCTAACCGGTGATAAGGCAGTAAATGGAGTTCTTCTACCCCCGGCAGGGTTTTCGCAAAGTCTGCTATGGCTTTAATCTCTTCTTTGGTATGGTTAAAGTCCGGTATAACCGGAACCCGTATAATAAGCTTCCCGCCGGTTTCTGCTATTTTCCTGGCATTCTCAAGAATCAGCTCATTGGATTTCGTGGTAAACCTTTCGTGCTTTTTGCTGTCGGTATGTTTTATGTCCATTAAGAAAACGTCCAGGTAAGGGAGATATCGTTGAATTAAATTAAAATCCGCGTAACCCGTACTTTCCATTGCCGTATGGATACCATATTCGCTGCAGGCTTGTAATAAGGCAACCGCAAAGTCAGGCTGGCAAAGAGCTTCACCGCCGGATAAGGTCACGCCACCGCCGGATCTTCTGTAGTAGGGCAGGTCTTTTTTGATTTCCTCCATAACTTCCTCTACCGTAACATCTCTTCCAATTATTTTGGACTTTCCCTGCACCATCATAGTTTGTATGTCATATTCCTGAGATTCGGGATTACAGCACCATCTGCACCGAAGTACGCAGCCCTTTAAGAAGATAATGGTACGGATTCCCGGCCCGTCATGAATGGAAAATCTCTGTATATCAAAAATCCGGCCCTTTACCGTCATTATGTCCATATCCTACTGTCCCTCCTGTTATGTGCACCTGTGTTAACTGTCTGCTGCGACATGTATTTTAACTAAAATCCCTGTTCGGTTCTTGCAATAATATCATCCTGCAAAGATCTGGACAGCGAAGTGAATAAAGCACTGTAGCCGGCAACCCTTACTACCAGACTCTTATACTTCTCCGGATGCTGCTGGGCGTCAATAAGTGTATCCCTGCTGACTACATTAAACTGCATATGGCTGCCTTTCTGGTCAAAATAAGCCATGATCAGGGAAATAAAATTCTCAAGACCTCTTACTCCGCTTAGTGCCGAAGGATGGAACTTCTGGTTAAATAAGGTTCCGTTAGAAGCAATGTAATGATCCAGCTTTGCTACGGAATTCGCTGCAGCCGTAGGTCCGTGGGTATCTTTTCCGGAGGAAGGAGATACACCGTCGGCAACCGGCGTAAAGGCCAGTCTTCCGTCAGGGGTTGCACCGGTCTGGGCTCCAAGGGGAACATTGGCAGATACGGGATACAAACCGGCCTGATAACTGCCTCCTCTGGGATTTTTATAGGTTTCCAGAGGTTTTGTATAAGTATAGGCTACTTCTCTGGCAAATTCATCTACCTCGGATATATCGTTGCCGTATTTGGGAATTTCGTGAATCATCTCCAGCAGTCGGTCATACTTGTGCTGTTCATCCTTGGTAATACCACCACTTAAAGCGGTCTTAAAGATTTCACCAATTTCCTTTTCCGTCACCAGCTCACCGGCAGCTATGAGTTTTTTCACGATTTCCATGGTTACATTCTCCGCTACCGATTTATCTATTCCCTTGCCGTAATTCATTTCCAGGGCTCTTTTATATTCTGAAAGCGTAATATGCTTTTCCTCAAATACTAACTTTTTAATGGCATACAAGGAATCCGTCATATTGGCAATACCAAAGCCCTGAGGGCCGGTAAAGTTATATACCGCTCCGCCTTCCTGAACGCTCTTGCCCCTGCCGATACAGTCATCAATCATACCGGATAAGAAAGGTAGCGGACATCTTTCCGCGTGAGCAACATCAATGGCATTATCCGCATTGACCAATAAGCCGATCATATGGTTCATCTGCTTTTTATATGCATCAAAGAACTCGTCAAAGGTCAGCATGTTTTCTACTTCGCCGGTCTGTATGCTGATGGGAATTCCTCTGTCCATACCATTACTAAATACCAGTTCCAGGGGCCTGCACATATTAAAGAATGCCGCATCATGCCAGCCGTCGGTTTTTCCGGCCTTTTGGGGTTCCACACAGCCGATGATATTGTAATCTCTAGCATCTGCCAGGGTTAAACCTCTGTTTACCAAAGCCGGTATAACAACTTCATCATTATAGTAAGCCGGAAGGCCGATACCGGTTCGGGTTAATTTAGCAGCTTTCATCATAAACTCATGAGGAGTTCTATTCCATACTCTTACCGATAAGGAGGGCTGGGGAAGCGCCACATGCATGGAAGCTTCGATACACATAAAGGACAGATCATTGGTTACATCAACACCTTCCGCATTCTGTCCCCCCGCAATGAGATTCTGGAACAGGCTGTAACCTGCAAAGCCTTCTGCGGAAGCCGCATCTCTGGCTTTATTTAAATCATTGAGTTTCACCCAGATACAATCCATCAGTTCCTGCGCAAACTCTCTTGTAATTTTACCGGAATTTAAATCCGCTGCGTAATAGGGATACATATACTGGTCAAAGCGGCCGGGGGATATGGAATGTCCGCTGGATTCCACTTGCAATAGCATTTGGATAAACCAGAAAGACTGGCAGGCTTCATAAAAGCTTTCTGCTCCTTTTTCCGGTACTTTGGCACAATTTTTTGCAATCTGCTGTAATTCTGCCTTACGAACCGCATCCGTACAATTCTCTGCTTCATCCTGAGCAAGAGCAGCATAACGGCGGGCATACAAAATTGCCGCTTCACAACTTAAAATAACCGCTTCCAGAAAAGCATGGCGTCTTACATAATCCATATCGGATACTTTTATCTGTTCCAGGGCCGCTTTTGCTTCTTTTATAATACCCTCATATCCAACTGCCAGAACTTTGTCATAGGATACGGTTACATGTCCTACTCCGTTGTAGAAATAGTTGCCGGGGGTAAATATGTTATGTTCCATAGCAAGTTTTGTTTCCGGAGCCATATAAACGGTTGCCAGTTCACTGGTAGTTTTACCCTGCCAGTATTTATAAACCTCGTGGAGTGTCTGTTTTGTCTCTTCCGAAATAAAAAAGGGATCGGCAGATCTGGTGCTGATGGTATCAAACTCTGCCTCCAGCCAGGCATAAGAAAATTCAGGGAATACCTGACAGCCTCTGGGGGCTTTGGTTGCACTGCCGACAATCAGCTCATTTTCTCTGATGGTAATCGGAATATGCTTCAGAATATGATAAAAGGCCTTTGCCCGGCGAAGGATAACCGGTTCGTTTTCCGTCTGCTTATAACTCTCCGTAAGCAGATACGCACGGTCTGCTTCGATTTCAGGTATATTGGCATACAGCGCTTCCACTAATTTATCGATTCTAGGACTTTTTGTAATCTCCATATCATAATACTTCTTCATACTGTGTGTGTGCTCCCATCTACATGCTTTAGCATGTTTATTCTTTTTCTAATTTATAATGGGTTTTCACCTGCATGGTATTGAAAACCTGTTTCCATTTATCATCCGGTTCAGTATCCGTAATCATTATATCAATATCTTCCAAATCACCTATTTTGGTAAAGGATATTTTATTAAATTTTGAATTATCCGCAGCCAGTATTCTGGTGTTAGCAGATTCAAACATTAATTTCTTTATTTGCGCGTCCATTTCGTTGGAATCGGTAATACCTTTTTCCAAATCGATACCTTTGCAGGATATGATTGCTTTATCCACATGGTAATTGGTCAGCATTTTTTCTGCCTGGTATCCCACTAAGGACAGGGAGCCTTCTCTTAAGGTGCCGCCGGTAGACAGTACTTTCCAGCCGGTTACTTCTGATAATTCCAAAAGTATCTCAATTGAATTAGTAATAATGGTTATATTCTTTTTCGTCTTTAAATGTTTTGCCACATAGACAGCGGTTGAGCTTGCATCCATCATAATATGATCGCCGTCTTCGATCATGGAACTGATTATCTCCGCGATATACTGTTTATTGGATACATTCGCCTTTTTTCTAACCGTATAGGGCAGGTCCACATTCAGGCTTTCATTTATTATGGCACCGCCATAAGTTTTCTTAGCAAATCCTTCTTTTTCAAGCTTTTCCAAGTCCCGTCTGATGGTCTCTTCCGTTACGTTAAAACTTACACTTAAATCACTGACTACAACCCGGCTGTCTCTTTGTAACATCGCTAATATTTTATTTCTTCTCTCAATAGCAAGCATAAATCATTCCTACTTTCCTGCATGGCAATCCATTGGCAATGCATTTAATATGTAATTAATCGTAACGATTCACAGCCTGCATACGCGATATGTTTTTGTGAGTAGATCTATATATAGATCTGCGAAGCGGGTATAGACACTGAACAGTTACCTTGAATCATATTATAATATAACCGGGATAAAATTGCTTCCTAAATTTCCGATACCAGATTAGAGTATGCTTTTGCAGAGTTTCTCGTCCGGATTTGCAATAATAGCAGAATCTAAAAGCATTGCGGCTTCACCGGCTGCAATTTTAGCTTTTGCAATAGCAGCTTCTACCGCCGCTACTTCTCCGGTTAATAACAAATAGGATTTTCCGCACATGCCTCTTGCAATTCTTAACTCAATCAATTCAACCTGCGCTGTTTTGGCAGCTTCATCTGCGGCAACGATAATGGATGCGGCAGAAAAAGTTTCCAGTATACCGAGAGCATTAATTTTTTCTATCTGGGTCGCTCCGTAAATTGCTGAAAAAATGGATTCATGAGGATTACCAAGGATAAAACTGTCGATAAGATGTTCACTGTATCTAGTCCTGGCTGCTTCAATACTGGCATTTACAGCACTTAAATCCCCCCGGAGCAAAACAATATACTTGCCGGGACATACGGTCTGCGCTTCTATAATTTCTACCTGGGCTGTTTTTAACATCGTATCGGCAGCTAATAAACCTGTTGAGACTGTTTTATATTCAACCATTCCGATTGCCTTACTCATAAAGTGTACATCCTCTCTGCATTCACTATTAACTAAAAAAATTATTTAGATTTGATGATTATAAATTGTTCGTTCACTTCAATAACTTCTCCCGTTATGGAGGAATGAACCGGCAGAGAAAGTTTTCCTTCTTCAGCCCGTGCTATAAGCTCCCCCTGGCCAACCATGTCATTTTTCTTAACAACCGGCCGTGCTTTAGCACCGATATGCTGGCTTAAATTTATTTTAACCTGAGAAACTGAGATTTCCTTTTCTTCTAAAGGTGCTTTCCCATCATATTCCTTTAAGCCGAGTCTTACCGTCAGCCGCTCCATTGGTATCTTTCTGTAATCCCGCATGGGATCATTCTCTCTTGAAGGGATTCCCTTTGGAATGGGGATACCCTTACTGCGAAGACCTGCTTTGTATTCCGTAATTAATTTTCTTGGAGCCAGGTCCTGAGGGCAGGCATACATTTCACAGATTCCGCAGGAACAACAGAACATGGTATCTAAAAACGGGCTAAGATCCTGTGTCACTCCGCTGGTAGCGGCCCGCATAAACATATGAGGTGTTATAGGCTGGCCTAACAGATGCCTCGGACATAAATCCGTACACATCTCACACTGACAGCAGGAAGCCATAGCTCTTTTCATATCTATGGAGGATTTTCCGGATTTTTTATGAATTACGGTGTGGTCCGGAGGAAGCACCAGAATTGCATTGGTGGTTTTTGTTACGGTGTCATAAGCATTTACTATACTTCCCGTCATGGGTCCGCCCATAAAATAGACATAATCTTTTATTTTCACTCCGCCGGCTATCTTTACGGCAGCTTCCACCGACATGCCCACCGGTGCTTTTATGGTTACCGGATTGTTCACTTCCCCTGCTATGGTAAGATATTTCGAATATACGGGTTCTTTTTGGGATATGGCTTTATAAATGTTATAAACTGTTTCCACATTAAAAACTGCCACTCCGATTTCTATGGGGATACTTCCGGGCGGTACTTTTTTACCCGTTGTTTCATAGATCAGCACCACTTCATCTCCCATAGGATATACTTCCGGAAGCAGTTTTAGCTGTAAAACCGGAAAAGAATCCAGATTTGCCTTTACGGCTTCCACCGTTTTTGCGTAGGCTCCTTTTACGGCAACAAGTACATTTTTCGCTCCCAAAGCTTCTGCCATCACAGAAAGAGTACTCATGATTTCATAGGCATACTTTTGCAGCAGCTGTCTGTGAACTTTTAATAAAGGCTCGCATTCCGCACAATTTAGTATAATCGTATCTGCTCTTTTATCAAACTTCGCATAAGCTGGAAATCCGGCACCGCCGGCACCGGCAACTCCATTTTCCTGAGCGACACGAATCAGTTCCTTTATATCCATATATAAATCTACTCCAGTCCGATTCCGTCATCAACGATACCAACAATCGCAGCGTCAACAGGTGCATCTTTTAAATTGCAGCCTATACGTGCCGCACTTCCTTTTGCAACAAGCACAATTTCGCCGATGCCTGCGCCGACATTGTCAATTGCAACGATTCTTCCTTTTCCCTGTTCCATGGATTCAAAAGGTTCCACAATCAGGAATTTACTGCCTACCAGATTCTCATTTTTCCTCGTTGCCACTACGCTTCCTACAACTTTTCCAACGATCATACTCTCACCTGCTTATCCTATTTTGTGATAAATCCCTGTTTCACTTCTATAAA
>JAEZSL010000300.1 GCA_023443925.1 Bacillota bacterium
TGCCCACGGACTTCCTTCAGATTCGTTCTCACGAACGACACCCTTGTCTTAGGCTATGCACTTTCCACTACTAGGATGTGCTAGGGACTTGAACCCATGAGATTGCGCCCATGCTGGGCGCACCTAAAAAAAAAAAGCACCGCCATATACTGTATGGCGATGCCTTTATGCTTCTGCTAATGATTTAAGTCATAATAAATTATAGAATTATATTGAATTAATATAAGATACCATTTGATTGCTTAACAATCTGACGGATTAATTTTCAACTGTATCTTCCGTTGTTTTTTCAGCTGCTTTCTGAGACTTAGTGGTTTTATCCTTATCCTTGTTTTTATCGTAGGTTTCCGTACCAGGCAGCTCATATACTACTACCGCAACTCCCCGCTTGATATTTTCAAACATTTTTTTGGCTATTGCAGGCGGCATATTGATACATCCGTGAGAACCGCTTCTTAAGTAGATGTCCTTACCAAAATCACTCCTCCACGGTGCGTCGTGAAAACCAATATTACCGTTAAAAGGCATCCAGTATTTAACCGGTGTGGAATAATCTTCTCCGTTTAAGGTAGCATCGTTTTCCTTATACTGCACCGGATAGGTACCAACTGGTGTGCCCCAGTTCTTTGATAAATTACCGGATACAAAATCCGTCTCTAGAATTAAGTTTCCTTCTTTGTAAAAGAACAGGTGCTGTGCCGTTAAGTTTACTTCCACGTAGGTATCACCGATATCATCCTTGCCGTATTGCTGTGCTGTCTGATAATAAGCAGGTTGTTTTACCAACTGCTCACCCTTCTGGATTAACTCCGTCAGTTCTTTCACTTCCTGGCCTCTGTTTAACCACCAGCCGTAATCTCCGCCCTGGATCTGTAATACATCCCCGTAAGAAGTCTTAAAAGTACGGACCCTTCCAAAGGAATTATAATTCTTGCCTATGTAATCCACATATTCTTTGATACTGTCAGAATCTAATGTTACCTTGTAATCTTTTGTAACCGAAAGCCATTCACTGATCCGGTTACCGTCTAAAATCTCTGTTACATCCCCGAATTCATAGGTTATTTTCGCTCCTGCTATCTTATTCATTGCACCTAAAGCTTTGATTAACTTTTTATTCCCGGATGTAACTTTTGCTGTTTCATAACTGCCGGAATCTTCTATGGATAAAACCGGTTCCAAAGATGAGACGGCTTCTTTTACTGCTGCAAGCAGCTTTTCCTTATTAATACTAGCACCCGGATCTTCCGGTACGATAGTAAAACCGTTCTCGCCATATTCTGAGATATGCGCATTCTTTGGCTTTACCACATTTTCTTCCTTAAAAAATACCAGCTTATCCAGAAGTTTATCCAATGAAAATTCATCAAATTCCAGCATTGTGTTAATTTCTAACTCCCGGGATTTAAATAAGGATACCGGCCAGGCAAAACCAACCTGTTTTCCCAGCAGATCTTTAATACTTCCGTCATATACAGGATGCAGCCCGATATTTTCTCCAGTAAAGGAATCTTTTAAGCCATTTCTGCCTTCCAAAGTCAATATATAGGAATTGGCTTCTGCATTAATGGCATCCTCGATTTGCTTTACCGTCTTATTGGATGCATTTACACCATTGATTACTGTCTTATTATAAAAATGGGTGCTGTAATAAAAGGAAAGGAAAAAATACAGGCCTGCAAAAGGAATCAAAAGTCCTAAAGCTATGTAAGGAAGGATTTTGTCGTTACTGGTCCTTTTGCTTTTGCTGTTATTTCTGCTTCTGCTATTGGCATTGCTTCTGCTTTTATTACCAGCCATACTGTTTTTTGTCACATAATTATTTTCCATATTACACCTTCTTAATCTCTTTTTGTTAAAGAATATGTTTCATAATTGTATTGTAACATAAAAAGGTGTTATTTTTTAGGCATTTTAATTAAGTTTTCTTTAAATCATTATTACAAAAAGGTATAAATTATTTCCAATATGCTTAATTTATGTCAATTTTCTTGATGATAATGGATTTAATTCATATATCTTCCAATATAATACATTATTTGGAACCAGGAGAATATTTATTACAGCCATTCTCACCTAATAAGTTTTGGATAACGGAATCTTTGCGGCAATATAATTTGCATCTGTTTATAACCGGAATAAAAATAATTCCATTCCTGGATACTTACGGGTATTACTTATACTTATTAGCTAAAGTATCTTTCATCTAGTTATCATACACAGATAACCGGAACCCTGGTGCAGGTAACCCAGCCTCGTTGTAAAAATTAATATTCTCCGGATTATCCCGCCATGCATACCGTACGGCAGTTGGAACGTCTTTCTTTTCATAAGAAACCGTAACATATTTTCCGCTACGGACTGCAGACGCCGGATAATAGATTCCGTTACTGTCCGCCAGTTCAAAATTGGTAAGACTATATTCTTCTTTTGAATCATCAAGGTAACGAAAACCGATTATAGCGCTGCCGTCCGACACCCGAAGGTTTTCCGGAAGAGGTCCGCTGTGCAAAGCCGCATCCCCGCTGCTATAGATCAGATACCCTGCTGCTCTGGCAAGGCGCATGCCCAGTTCTTTTTTATTCTGGGGATGCAAATCATTATACTCTCCAATATCCAGTGCTGTTACCATTGTCGTGCCGGGCAAGGCCAGATTCCGCCTCTGCTGCTCCCTTAATTCAGCCCAGCCTGTATCCTCAGAAGTATTAAGGGGCTCCCGGTAATTGGCTAACTGTACATAGATAAAAGGTACTTCCCGTCCTGTTAATTTACGCCAGTCCGTAACCATGGCCGCAAACTTCTCTGCGTAAGCTTCCGGTTCCTCCGTATTACTTTCCCCCTGGTACCACAGTATGCCTTTTACCTTCACCCTGGAAAGGGGAACGACAACCGTATTGTAAAAGCATACGGGCAGTTTGGGAGGAAAAAGAATTTCCGGTTTCTTTGCTTGTGCTTTTTTACCGATCCTATAATACCAGTCTCCCTCCAGATCAAGCTTATTCCCGTCACAGCTAAGATAATAGGGTTTGCCCTTAACCATACCTCCATTATCCCTATCAATCACAATGCGAACCATAATCAGATTTACACCCTTTTTTAAGATTCCTTTTTGTACCGGGTACTTTCTGGGAGGGTACCGGTATTCCGTGCGTCCCACCAGCTCGCCGTTAATCCAGATACGGTCCGAATCAATCATACTGCCCATATACAACAATGCTTCCGCTTCCGGCTCCTCCTCTAAGACAATCTCCCTGCACAGGTACACCGAGCCGCAATAAACCGCTCCATAATCAGATACCAAAGAAGGAACCCTGCAAATATCCCATTTTTTATAATCCTCCAAAGGGGTAAATTTAACTTCCGCTTCTTCGATACCCTGAGCCCACTCTTCTGCCAGTTCCTGCTGTTTTTGCAGAAATACCTGAAAATCTTCCTGCTTCTTAAAATCTGCTATTTCCTTTTCATAATCCCCAAAGCGGCGCAGTGTTACCGGATTCATCCAGGATTCCACCTTGCATCCACCAACAGCAGCCATTATCAGTCCAACCGGAACTTTAAAAGTTTCCCGGATTTCTTTCGCAAAAAAAAAGCCGGCTGCGCTGAAATCCAACAGATCATCTCCAATGGCCTTTTTCCATTGGCCGGCAAACATATATTTTTCCGGCTCAGAAAAATTATAGGAAGCCGGTATGTGGTACTGCCGGATAAAAGGTTCATATGTATTTTGTATTTCTTCCCCCGATACGTCCAGAATACGCCTCACGGGCAGCTCCATATTGGATTGGCCGCTTAAAATATATACATCTCCAAATAGAATATCCTGAATGGTAATTTCTCCGCTTCCCACTACCCTGATGTCGTAAGGCCCTCCTGCCGGCATAGGCGGCAGTTCCACGCAAAAGTCAGAATTCTCATCTACCGCAGCAGTATACCGGTTATCCAAAAAGAAAACCGTAACCGTATCAGCAATTGTCTCCGTACCGTATATACGATTTACAAAATCCCGCTGAAAAACCATTCCATCACATAAAATCGGGGAAAGGGTTAATCCATTTTCCATTATATCTGCCTCCTGCTATTTAAAATATAAGCAAATCTAAAATTTCTTTCTATAGACCATTGTCTCTAAATTCTAATACAACGGACGACCGTATTGGTCGGGGATCAGCGTTTTCCGGTAAAAATAAGAGTTAATTACATCCCGCCATTCTGCCGCGTGGTTCTTTTGATGTATAAAACGTTCCAGTGTTCTTTGATAAGCCTCTTCCTCAAGCAATCCCTTTAACTCTTTCCACATTTGCAGGAACTGGTCTGCTTCCTCTGCACCTTCAAAGTGAGTATCATAAATATGCTGCAGCACCGTCTTGCCGTTTGAAAGCACATAATCGTAATTGACATGATGGAAGAACAGAATTAATTCCTCCGGACAGGTTTTCACATCCGCATACCGGGATGCCAGGGGTTCGTTATACTGGCTGCAATATCCGGTGCCCTGTTGTGTTCTGTCCACACCAATTCCTTTATGGTCCGCCCTGTGATAGGTACCCCACCGGTCATACTCATACCCGTCCACATCCGGACCGTAATGGGTATTCGGTTTTACCATCCAGCCGATGCCAAGAGGTGAGGTATATTTCTCATAAGCGGGCCAGGACCTCATCAGGATGTTTAAAATGACCTCCTTAACCTTCTCCTCATAACCATAGGTCAACCGGATCCATTCGCAACCAATTTCCTCCGCAGAAAGCTCCGTATCAAAAGCAAGTCTTCCAAAACCGTATAAGTTGGCGGCAGCAAGGTCGTGGCCGGTCCAGTTTATGTCATCACCGGTATTGGCAACAGCTGCCATACCGCAGTTCCTGTTCTGCCAGGTCCTGCCGGAAACCACCTCGGCAACCCTTCCCTTTGATTTATCGCAATAAGTATTAAATTTAAGGATTTCCTTAAACCATGGAATCAAGAAGCACACGTGTCTTTGCTGCCCTGTATATTCCTGGGCCGCTTGCACCTCCAGCATCATATTCGTCTTCTTTAGCCCTCCAAACAAAGGAGAAACCGGTTCCCGAACCTGAAAATCCATGGGGCCGTTCTTTATCTGCAAAATAACATTGTCCTTAAACATACCGTCCAGGGGCATAAAGTTATCATAGCCTGACCGGGCACGGTCGGTTTTCTTATCTCTCCAATCCTGCTGGCAATTATATACGAAACAGCGCCAGATTATCAAGCCATCAAAGGGTTTTACGGCATCCGCCAGCATATTGGCTCCGTCGGCATGGGTCCGGCCGTAAGTGAAGGGACCAGGCCGGCCTTCCGAATCGGCTTTTACTAAAAAGCCACCAAAGCCGGGTATATTCTTAAATATTTCTTCCGCTTTTTCCTTCCACCAGTCCTGTACCTTTTCCTCACAGGGATCGGCCGTGCTGAGGTTACCAAGCACCATAGGAGCAGAAAAATTAATACTCAGGAAAAGTTTTATACCATAGGAAGCGAAAAGTTCCGCTACAGAGCGCAGCTTCCTGTAATATTTATCCGTAATCAATTCCGTGGCTGTCCCTTTTACATTTACATTATTAATGACTGTTCCGTTAATTCCCAGGGAACCGGCCAGCCTTGCATAGTCCCTCGTACGCTCCGTTATTAGCAATTCATTTTCATCAAAGAAGAAAGAATACCCGGAATAACCTCTCTCAATATTACCATCCATGTTGTCCCAATGGTTTAACATACGCAAAGGGTTTGACGGTTCCTTTTCCTCGGTATAGTCCCATGTATCAAAATCCAGGACCTTCCTAACCTGAAGATTCCTTAACAAGGCAAAGGTACCGTATAAAAGGCCGGTATCCGATACCGCTGAAATTACGCACTTACCAAAAGAACACTGTATCCGGTAACCTTCTCTGCCAAGCACAGCGGACGGGTCTTGTTTTAGGTAAATTCCAGCCTGTGCCTTTTTATAATTTTCCTCCTTTTCCTCCAAGTTAACTTTCCTGCCGTAAAGCAATTTAAAAGCCATTATTATCTCATCCGCTATGTTTTTAATTATACTTCCTTTTGAATTGCAGAAAAGCAGTACCTCCGATTTATTGACATCTGAAAGCTGTCCATACTGCAGCCAGCATTTTGTGTAATTCATATTAACTCCAATCTGTGCGCACTGGCGCACGTATTAATCTGGATGTTGAAAAATGTATTTCGTTTTTTCAACCTAACCTCTCTCTGCTATATAATACGTTTTAGCAATATTTTTAGTTGGTTACTGTTTACACTTTGTACACAATATACTATAATAATTATATATTCTTGATTCGTTTTGTAATATTGTCTAATTATTTTGTGATAAGAAGAGGTATCTATATGATAAAAACGTTGAACGGTACCAAAGAAACTGTAGACTTTCCGATTAATTCTACCATAAGGGTATATGATAACGTTCAGGAAGATGATTATCCCCTGCATTGGCACACCTCTCTCGAAATCATTATGCCTATCGATAATATTTATACGGTTTATTGCAATGAAGAAGTTTATGTCCTTAAAGAAGGGGACATTCTGTTTATCAGTCCGGGGGTCCTGCACCGGCTTACATCACCGGATAACGGCAGGCGTTATATAATCCTTGCCGACCTGTCTCAGTTAGATTCCATGAACGAATTTAAGTCACTCACTGCAATCTTGTATCCCGTGGTAAATGTAACCTCGGATAATTCGCCCAAAATTTATGAACGGCTGCAGCGTCTTATACATAGTATCGCTTCCGAATATGAAAGTGAATCCCTTTACCATGATACGGTCATATATTCCAAACTGATTTCCATTTTTACAATTATCGGAAGGAATTATGCCCTGAGTAAAGTTCCGCTGCCGGACAATAACTTAAAGCAAATCGAAAATTCACAGATCTTTTTATCCATATGCAGCTATATCAACGAACATTTCCACGAAAATATAACCCTGGAACAGGTTGCAGACCAGGCGGGTTTCAGTAAATTTTACTTTTCCAGAATCTTTAAGCAATACACCGATATCTCCTTTTACCAATACCTGAACAGAAAAAGAATCATGCATGCCGCCTCTCTTTTAATGGTACCGGATATAACCGTAGCCGAAGTTGCCAGACAGTGCGGTTTTGGAAGCATTTCGGCATTTATCCGCATGTTTAAAATCCATAAAGGTTGTAAACCCTCTGAGTTCAAGGGAATGCAGTCACACGGCAAAGGCCCCTCCCATACGTAAAACCCGACGGCTCGTAACCATTACTTTGGAACATAAACACGCTGAATAGCTCCTTTTGCTATTCTTATATCAGAATTCAAGTGCCACTCGGTCAATTTTGCTTTCTGAATGAATACGAGGATGATCTTCTGACACCCAAATTATATAAAATGACCTTTTGGCCTCGAATTATTAGATTATTAAAAATATCATAATGATGATATAACACTTGACGCAACCGACTTTTCCTTCTCATAATTAAAATATTCCGGGTAATTCTCCATAATCTCACTTTGATCCAGCTTATATCGGGACAGATGCTTTACAACGAATTCACCGGCCAGTTTTTTATCATTTAACCGAATCGCATTTATAATCGCCTTATGATCCGCGACAATCTTAATATCCTTTACGGAATATAAACTTAAAGCACGTATACGGTCAAAGTGCCCCAGCATTCCTTCCATGAGATGATATACACGTTCCTTATTACACATAACAAAGCAGGCTTTGTGAAATTCATTATCCAGTTCCAAAATCTTCTCAGGAGATCGGTTATCCAGATAAAATTCCTGGAGTTTTATGTTTTTCTCCAGTTCCTCCAGCTTCTCATCCGTGATGCAGTCGCACAGCTCTTCCACCACTGCTTTTTCCAATACCCTGCGCAAAAATACCGTTTCTTCAACAATATCAAAATCAATGTGAGATATTACACTTCCTCTTTGAGGATATACTTCAATCATATTTATTTTCTGAAGTTCCTGCAATGCTTCCCGTACCGGAGTCCTGCTCATGCCTAATTCCTTAGCCAGTTCATTATCACTGACATTGCTTCCGGGTTTCAATTTTAAAGATATGATATTATTGCGTATCTGTCTTAATGCATAATCTCTTGCGCTTTCATTTAACAACCGCTTTGTAATATCCATTTCAACCTCTATTCTTGCACACGCTCTTTGTGCATATCAAGTTTGTGGTGCGCAAGCACAAACTTGCGGTTGAAAAATTTATTTTTCAACCTAACTCCCATCTGTGCGCTTAAGCGTACGTATAAATCAAGATGTTGAAAAACTGTATTTCGTTTTTCAACCTAACTCCCATCTGTGCGCTTAGGCGCACGTATAAATCAAGATGTTGAAAAACTGTATTTCGTTTTCAACCGATTCACTCCTCAACCTGATTTATAATGTTGTAACGTGTACTCTTGCAGTGCTTCCCGCCATCCGGACGGATAAGCTATGTAAAATTATTATACAAATCATTCTACACTAACACCCATGCATATCGCAAGCCTGCATGCAATACTGCTTAATAATATAGATAAAATTTCAACGCATTTTTTCATCCGGCACCCATGCATTTCATAAGTTTACTTAAGCAACTGCCTTACTTACTTTACTCTCTTTCTTTACCCCTTTCTTAACTCAGTCCTCGGCAGTTACAAACCGGAACCACTTAAAATCAAATTTACTTCCGGGTAAAAATACAAATGCAACCGACTGCAGTCCGGTAACTTTCTCCAGCGCAAATTCATGTTCTTTGCACCGTTTTTCGTATTGGAATTCCGCAAGCTGTGTCAACTCACCCTCCGCACCGTTAAAACGTATGTGTACCGTATTTTTATCAATCGCGGAACGCCCGCAGATCACCAGTTTTTTAACCCCTTTCGTACCAAAATCCATATCATCAAAAACTATGGTGACGTTGTTGCCGATTTCCGTTATGCGGTCCTCCTTTATGGTATAGGTATCACCATAGATTCTGCTGCAGGAGAGTACGGAAAGCTGTTCAAAAGCTTTCTCAGCTTTCTTAAAAGAAAAGCCTTTTATGTGAACTTTACTACTTAATAGAAAAGCAATTGAGGTAATGCCGGTCAACCGTTTTCTAAGCCGGTAGGTTTCCTCCTGATAGGTATTCCAGATACTTGGTTTATCGTATATTACATCCGCTAACAGCTCGCTTCCCTCCTCATGGGGAAAACCTTCCCAAAGCTCCATCCGGGTGGCTTTGCTGCCAAGTTCAAAAACCGGGATCGTTATTTCATCTGATCCCAAAGCTCCAAAATCCAATCTATCAAATATAACTCCGCTTTCACCGTCTCTTGAAGTTGCAAAGCCGCGTTCATTGCCGCCCCCGACCTCACCAAAACTCCGGCTGTACAGACTGCCGGATATAAATTCATAAGGATTGTAATAAGCAGTCCCAAGCCCAGTAACCGTAAAATCCAAAACAGAAATCAGCCGTGCGTTATTACTGCCGTTTTTAGCAGTCGCACGCAGATAAAACCGGCCGTCTCCCAAGGCCTTTATAACTGCTTTTCTGCCTTTGGGAGTAACCGTTACAATATTGGAATCAACACCCGAAGCCGTAGCTGCCCGCCAGGAGATATCATCATAGGTTGCATTTGCAGGATAGCTCCTGACCCATACTTCGATTTCGTTTTGCCCTTCGTTCAGATGAGTACCCGCGGGGCTTATTATTTCAAGTTTCCGGATTGGAATCTCCGTGATAACAGTGCTCTCCGTATTTTCTTCAAAGGCTGAGATTCCTTCTATTAAATCACAGTCGGTTGCCAAAAGATTTAATTCCGCCCGGGGCAGCCCCTGGGAAGTTACCTCCATATTTATCTCCCCCAGTACGGTTTTAGCTGCAAGTATGGCAAGCAATTTACCGCTAAACAGCCTGCGGCTGGTGCCTTTATAGGATTCATAGTCCGTACTGTCACCGTTATCAAGGCCAATCAGTCTGGCGGCGCCGCTTACTTTTACATTTACCCGGCTGTCTGCATTTTGTACCGGCTTGCTGTCCCGGTCCGTCATTGAGATTTCTACGAAGATCAGATCCCTTCCGTCGGCAATCAGTGACTGCTTATCCGGTTTTAATATGATATTTTCCGGGTCCTGGAAGGAGCTTTGTATATCTTCTGCAATAATATTATTATTTTCATCATAGGCGGCGGCACGTAATTCCCCTTTCTGATAAGGAATTCTCCAATCACCAATCAGCTTGTGGCCCTTTTTATGATCAATTTCAAAAGTTCCCTGGGAAATGCCGTTTAAAAACAGTTCAACTTTTGGGGCATTGGAACAGACGCGCACATCAATCTGCTGTCCTTCATTAAAATCCCAATAGGGAAACAGATGCACCATGGGTGCGGTACGGTAATCGGTCCATTCCGCCTGGTATATATAAAAAGAATCCTTTTTAAAGCCGGCCGTGTCGATTTGTCCGAAATAACAGTTCTTGGTATGATATGGGGTTGGTTCCCCTATATAGTCAAAGCCGCTCCAGATAAACATACCGGCGCTAAAGTCTGCATCCCTGTCATCTGTAATACATTTTTCTATACTTCTTGCTCCCCAGCTTGTAATACTGTTACCCAGGGAAGAGCATTGCTCATCGTCATCGCACAGGATAGAGGCAGTTAAAGGAAAATGATAAATTCCCCGGCTTTGTACCACCGAACCGGTTTCACTTCCGTATATGACCCATTCTTTATGCTCCTCATGGTGTTCTTTGTAATATTTTTCAGCATAATTATAACCTGCCAGTTTAACGACATCGGCACATTTCCTGGCATTCTCCCAGGGCATGTAATTGGATCCCAGTGTAACAAAAGCATTGTGATAAGGATCCTGTTTATGGACCATATCCATCAGGGCCTTCGTTAGTTCCTGTCCCCGGCCGCCAGCATGGGTATCATATATTTCATTGCCGATACACCACATAATAATACTGGGATGATTCCTGTCCCTGCGGATCCAGCTTGCAACATCATATTCTGCCCAATCTTTGAAAAAGCGGGCATAATCGAAGGTTGTTTTTGGTTTTTCCCACATATCAAAGGATTCCTCATTGATTAAAAATCCCATCTCATCGGCCAGTTCCAAAAGTTCTGTGGCACACATATTATGTGCGGTCCGGATAGCATTTACACCCATCTCCTTTAATATTGTAAGCCGTCTTTTCAGGGCTGCGGAATTAACGGCCGCTCCCAGGGCCCCCAAGTCATGGTGTTCACAAACTCCGTGAAGCTTTACATGACGGTCGTTGAGATAAAAACCACCCTCCGGATCAAAACGAATCGTACGGAACCCAAAACGGTTTATCTCTTCTTCTATTACCAAGCCATCCTGTAAAAGTTCTGTTTGAAGTGTATATAGAATGGGTTCGTTTATATCCCAAAGACCTGGGGATACAACTGATAAAGTCTGTTCTTTCATGCATCCTTCCGAACTGACTATTTCCGCACCGCTTTTATCGATTATAGTATGTCGGATTGTATATTTTCCCTTAGATAATATTTCCTCCGTTTCATCCACTAATGCTTCCTGACCTCCACTGGATATTTCACTTTCCGCTCTTACCATCCAGGCATCCCCGTTTTTCTGGGTAGATATATAAATGCCGTCCGGGACCAAATGTACTTTGGGCACTGTTTTCAGCCAAACATTACGGTAAATACCACCTCCCGTATACCATCTGGAGTTGGGCACCTGTAATACGGCCCGTAATAAGATTTCATTGTCTCCGGCCTTTAAGGTTTCCGTAATATCCAGTTCAAAGGCAGAATATCCGTATTTCCACTCTCCTGCTTTGATGCCGTTAACATAGACCGTACTGTCCATATAGACTCCATCAAAATGGAGCAGATATAAAGTATTATCTTCCGGGCAGACAGAAAACCGTTTCCGGTACCAGCCCTCACAGGATTCACCAAAAAAGGCGGTGTCGTAGATTACCCAGTCATGGGGAATATCAACCTTTTTCCAGATACTTTCATCCTTTACTATTTCCTCAGGCTTACAGCCTATGTTTTGCTTCGTGAATCGCCAATTATTATTAAAAAGTGTTTTTCTGCTCATACAGCCGCTCCGGTTTATTTAATTCTATTTTGATTTAATTTCTTTGCTGCTCCGTTTTTATTTCATTACGCTCTGTTTTTATTCTTTGCCATTCCGGTTTTTATTTTTCACCATTCCGGTTTTCATCTTTGCTACTCCGTTTTTATTCCTTGCTATTCCGTTTTTATTCTTTATCACTCCGTTTATTCCTTGCCACTCCGTTTTTATTCTTTGCCATTCCGGTTTTTATTTACCGGCTGCCGGATTTATCGATTGCTTCCCATAATCCCATAAGGTACGTTGAGCCCAATGCCCTGTCATAAAGCCCGTATCCGGGTCTGGCCTGCTCACCCCATATC
>JAEZSL010000333.1 GCA_023443925.1 Bacillota bacterium
ACTCTCTAACCGGCAGTATTATAATTTAAAAATAGGCTGAGATTATGAAACCTCAACCTGATTTTTAACATCTGATATGTTACCGTCTTCTATTGTTCCGTACTAAGGCCATATCTACGATTGAACTTATCAATAGCACCACGAGCAGCAGCAGCTTTCTGCTGGCCAGTGTAAAATGAATGGCACTTAGAACAAATTTCTACGTGGATATCATTCTTTGTTGAACCTGTAACAAATTCGTTACCACAGTTGCAAACAACCTTTGCCTGATAATAATTAGGATGGATTCCCTGTTTCATGATTTCACCTCTTCACAAACTAACGTAATTTTTTAAAAGTTGACCTAAGTCAAACTATTATCATCTTTTAAACAGCTTTTTAATTATAGCATAGATTACAAGCTATTGCAAGACCTAAAAAACAATTTTAGTTTTTTTAATGGTCTCAATAAATTCCGTATTGGTTTTTGTTTTTATAAACATATCTATGATTCTTTCAACCGCATCATCGGATTTCATGCTATTAAATGCTTTTCGCATTAAAAAGGTAGCTTCCAGCTCAGACTGGCTGAGGAGCAGATCATCTCTTCTGGTACTGGACTTCGTTAAATCAATAGCAGGGAATATTCTTTTTTCGGATAAACTACGGTCAAGAACTAACTCCATGTTACCGGTTCCTTTAAATTCTTCAAATACCACATCATCCATTCTGCTTCCCGTATCTACCAATGCAGTAGCAAGTATGGTAAGACTTCCGCCTTCTCTCATATTTCTTGCAGCGCCGAAAAATCTCTTCGGCATGTATAAGGCTGCCGGGTCAAGACCTCCGGATAAGGTTCTTCCGCTGGCTTGTACCGTTAAGTTATACGCTCTTGCAAGTCTTGTAATACTGTCTAAGAGTACAACTACATCCTTCTTATGTTCTACGAGACGTTTTGCCCGTTCGATTACCATTTCGGAAACCCTCTTATGATTATCCGGCAGTTCATCAAAAGTTGAGTAAATTACTTCCACATTCTTGCCTTCAATGGATTCTTTTATATCCGTAACTTCTTCGGGACGTTCGTCAATTAAAAGAATAATCAGGCTGATTCCCGGGTGGTTCTTTGTAATGGCTCTGGCGATTTGCTTTAACAAGGTGGTTTTACCGGCCTTTGGCTGGGATACGATCATACCCCTCTGACCTTTACCTATCGGTGAAATCAAATCCACCATACGCATGGATACATTGGCTCCCGGCGTCTCCAGATGAATGCGCTCGTTAGGGAAAATTGGTGTGAGTTCTTCGAATTTTTTACGTCTTTGCGCTTCGGAAGGATGCAGACTGTTTACGCTTTTTACAAACAAAAGAGCACTGAATTTTTCACCCTGATTGCGGATTCTGGTATTGCCTACCACGATGTCCCCTGTCTTAAGTCCAAATCTGCGGATCTGTGCCGGTGATACATATACATCGTTTTCGCCGGGCAGATAATTATCGCAGCGGATAAAACCATAACCGTCGGGCATTACTTCAAGGATTCCTTCTTTTGTCTCCCCGCTGTCTAACTGCTCTGCTTCGGATGGTGACATTATGTTTCTTCTGGTATCCAGATCTGCCTGACTGCCGGCAGTTCTTCTGGCATCAGCATCCGGCTGGGCTGCGGTATTCCTTCTTATATCCGCGTCAGCCTGAACTCCGTTATTTCTTCTGATATCCGATTCAGGCTGGTTAACTCCGTTTCTTCTATACTCAATATCCTGCTGAGATACATTATTCCTTCTGGTATCCGTATCCGGCTGGGTTACGTTATTCCTTCTGGTATCCGTATCCGGCTGGGTTACGCTATTCCTTCTGGTATCCATATCCGGCTGGGTTACGCGATTCCTTCTGGTATCCGTATCCGGCTGGACCGCGTTGTTCCTTCTGGTATCCGTATCCGGCTGGGACGCGTTATTCCTTCTGGTATCTGTTTCAGATTGAACCGCGTTTACTCTTCTATGTTCTGCTTCCGGCTGTAAAGCACTTCTTTTTTTCTGTTCCGGTTCCTGCCTGGTTACGTCCGTTTTTCTCCCGGCAGCCGGTTTTTTTTCTTCTGCATTTGATTTAATGGTTTCTTCCGCCGCAACTGTTTCTGCCGTATTTTGTTTGCTCTGCTCACTGCCTGACTGGAAATCCACCACAGTTTTTCCATCTGCTGAATCATGCATCACCAGGGCATCTATCAATTCTTGTTTCCGTAATGCAGTGATACCTTTAATACCTTTATTTTTTGCCAATGTTCTAAGCTCTGCTAAGGACATTTCATTATACTGTGCTTCCATGTAATCTTGCTCCTTTACAAGTATAAAATTTTTTAGTTTCAAATGGGAATGGATTTCGATATGATCTAGACAGTTCTTATGATTTGCACCCAAATAATTATTGTTATTTATTATACACCTAAACCACAGGAAAAAAAAGCTTTTTTTATAATATTTTAAAATATTGTAAAGTATTATAAATTTTTATAAAGTTCTCCTAAACCGCCATTTGCGGATACATGTTTTAGGCTTGATTTACCAACTTTTAAGTGATATGATAATTTTAGCTTATAAAAATACGAATTCAAGGTGGAATCATCATATGACAAACAGTGAAAAAGCTTTATTGCTGCATGAGGAATGGAATGGAAAAATTGAAACGACATCAAAATGTACCGTGAAATCCAGAGAAGATCTGGCACTGGCTTACACTCCCGGTGTGGCAGAACCTTGCAAAGTTATAGCAAATGATAAAGAAGCTGCGTATAAATATACATTAAAAGCGAATACAGTTGCTGTCGTATCGGACGGAAGTGCCGTACTGGGCCTTGGGAATATCGGACCTTATGCCGGTATGCCGGTTATGGAAGGTAAAGCCGTTCTTTTTAAAGAATTCGGCGGAGTTAATGCCTTTCCCCTCTGTCTTGATACCCAGGACACAGAAGAAATCATTAAAACCATTGTCCATATCGCCCCCGCTTTCGGAGGAATCAACCTGGAAGATATCTCAGCTCCCCGTTGTTTTGAAATTGAGAGCAGATTAAAGGAATTACTGGATATACCGGTATTCCACGATGATCAGCATGGTACGGCTATTGTTGTTCTGGCCGGTGTTATTAATGCGCTTAAAGTTACCGGTAAGCATAAGGAAAACTGTGAGGTTGTTATTAACGGCGCCGGATCGGCCGGCATTGCAATCGCAAAATTATTGTATAACTACGGGTTTAAACATATAATTTTATGTGATAAGATCGGTATTCTGTCCAAATCTTCAGAAGGTCTTAACTGGATGCAGAAGCAGATGATGGATATCACAAACCTATCCGGAAAAGAGGGTTCTTTAGCCGATGCATTAAAAGGTGCGGATATATTTATAGGTGTATCGGCCCCGGGTATTGTGACAGCCGACATGGTGGCTTCCATGAATAAAGATGCCATTCTGTTCGCTATGGCTAATCCTGTGCCTGAGATTATGCCTGACCTGGCAAAAGCAGCCGGTGCAAGGGTAGTCGGCACCGGACGTTCCGATTATCCCAACCAGGTTAACAATGTAATCGCTTTTCCCGGAATATTTAAAGGTGCTTTAGAAGGCCGTGCAAAACAGATTACGGAAGATATGAAACTGGCAGCCGCATTAGCCATTGCAGATTTAGTTTCGGAGGAAGAACGAAATGAAGACTATATTATGCCTCAGCCCTTTGATCCCCGTGTCTGTGAAGCAGTCAGCAATGCGGTAAAAGCCCACATAAAGTAAGGAGAATTTCTTTGATTAAGAAAGAAACAGCGGCTGCTAATACCTTCTGGGGTGACAAGCGGTATTATTCACTGGATTATTATCTAAAACAGGAATTCGGCAGAAAAATCTATAAATTATCCTTAAACGGAGGCATGACCTGCCCCAACCGGGATGGTACCATAGATACCAGAGGCTGCATTTTTTGCAGTGAAGGAGGTTCCGGTGACTTTGCAGCTTCTTCCGGTTTATCCATAACGGATCAGATTGAAGCTGCCAAACTACTGGTTCATAAAAAGATGAACTATAAAGCCGTAAAGGAGAACCAGGCAGAACCAATTAAGTCAGAAGGCAGCTATATTGCTTATTTTCAGGCTTATACCAATACTTATGGAAAAGTCGATACGCTGCGCAGACTGTTTATGGAAGCGATTCTTCATCCTGACATAGTGGTTCTGTCCATTGCTACCAGGCCGGACTGTCTGGATGAGGATATTCTGGGACTTTTAACCGAACTGAACCGGATAAAACCGGTCTGGATCGAACTGGGACTTCAGACCTGTCATGAATCAACTGCCGCTTTCATACGCAGGGGTTATCCTCTTTTCATCTTTGAAGCTGCAATTGGCCGTCTCAGAGAATGCGGAATCACCATTATTACCCATGTAATACTCGGTCTGCCCGGAGAAAGTACGGACGATATGCTGGAAACCATTGCTTATGCCGCTTCTTTCCCCATTCAGGGTATAAAGCTTCAATTGCTCCACATACTGAAAAACACTGATCTGGCACATTACAGCTTCCCCATTCTATCTCTTGAAGAATATACAGATCTTATTATCCGATGTCTGGAGATTCTTCCAAAGAATATTGTAGTACACCGGCTCACCGGGGACGGACCAAAAGACCTGTTGCTGGCTCCCTTATGGAGCGGTAATAAAAAAGCGGTTCTAAACCGGATAAATCAGGAACTTAAACTTAAGGATACCTGGCAGGGCAGAACTTTATCTGCAACCTAAAAATGCTAAAGATCATTCCAAACCACGCAAGATAAATAGATGATTATAGGAAAGGAGCTGCCGCATGCAATCAGATGCCTTTACATTATATAAATTAATTATTTTGTTTTTGTTGGACAAGGTGGATTTTCCATTGACCAATGCACAGATATCCAATTTTATTT
>JAEZSL010000376.1 GCA_023443925.1 Bacillota bacterium
AATTCTCTCCTTTTCCTCTTTTATCAATTTTTTTTGAAACTATATGTCCAATGTTTTGTATGGCTTGCACAAATAGAACCAGCAAAACAATTGTAACAATCATAATATCCGTCTGATAACGGTAATAACCGAATCTCATGGCAATATCGCCAAGTCCTCTTCCTCCTACAATACCTGCCATAGCAGTATAGCCTACCAGGGTAATGGTAGCAAGGGAAGCTCCCATAATAAGAGAAGGCAGGGATTCCGGCAGCATAACCTTAAATATTATCTGAAGCTCATTAGCTCCCATGGCTTTTGCAGCTTCTATAACCCCGCTGTCTACATCATGTAAAGTATTTTCAATAAGTCTGGCAACAAAAGGTGTTGCCGCAATAATTAACGGTACGGTAGCCGCTTCCGGCCCGATGGTAGTTCCGGTAACGAATCTGGTAACCGGCATTACAAACACCAAAAGTATGATGAACGGTATGGATCTTCCGATGTTAATAATAATACCTAAAACCCGGTTTAGAAAAAGCATGGGACGTAAACCGCCTTTTCTGCTCACTTCGGCAAGTATCCCGATTGGAAGTCCCAGTATGTAAGACACTGCCGTAGCGGTAAATACCATATACAGAGTATCTAAAATACCCTGCCCGATCATGGAACCGTTTTCTTCCAATAAAACTTTTAAATAATCTACAAACTGATTCATACATTACCTCCACCAACTAAGTTTTTTACAATTTCCGAAGTACTATAGGTAAATACTTGTTCCGTGTCACCGGAAGCTGCAATTTCCGCTTTATCAAGAACAACGACTTTATTGCATATTTTCCGTACTACATTCATTTCGTGGGTAATGATGATAATGGTGACTTTTGTTTCTTCATTAATCTTCTTTAACAATTTTAAAATCGAGTCGGTAGTCATGCTGTCCAGCGCAGAAGTAGCCTCATCACACAAAAGGATGGAAGGCCTGGTTGCCAGTGCTCTAGCAATAGCCACGCGCTGTCTTTGTCCTCCGCTGAGTCTGGATGGATAATAAAACTCCTTATCCTTTAAATCCACTAACTCCAGCAATTCGTCCACCCGCTTGTTAATCTCAGCTTTTTTGGCTTTTCTTTTATCGAAATAATTAAGGCTTTTGTATTGTTCCTCACTCATACCGGATACTTTAAAATCTCTTAATCTGGTAATCTCCAATCCGAATGCAATATTTTTCCTTACATTCTTCTGCATCAGCAGATTGAAATTCTGAAAAATCATTCCGATATTCTTTCTGAGTGAAAGCAATTCTTTTCCTCTTTTATTTGTGATATCCGTTCCGTCTATCAGAATTCTGCCTGAGGTAGGCCTTTCCAATAAATTAATACAACGGATTAATGTACTTTTACCGGCACCGCTCATACCGATAACCCCGAAAATATCTCCGTCTTCGATTTCCATGCTTATGTTCTTTAAAACTGTTAATTTCTTGTTTTTACCGCTATTAAACTCCTTCGTCAATTCGCTTATTTCAATCATACCGTCACCTTTTCATACTTGTATTTTATTAATTCATACTTATCTGATATGATTTGTATGAATATTTATACTACTTTTTTACTGTTTTGTCAAGAACTTTTTTTTATACAGAAGTTTTAACACTTTACACTGTTAAATTCTTATAAAAACAAAGATCCTTTTGTATTGTACCCTATGGTAAACTAACGCACAACATAGAAATTTATACTATATTTAATAGTATATTGTCAATAGAAGAAGACTTATCAATCATGTATTTTGGAATTTATGAGAGAAAAATAATACATAGGCAAAGAGCCTGCCGCAGAATCAGGTTCTGTTGCAGGCTCTTTTTATTTAACATATTCTACAGGGATGCTAAGGTTTTATAACTTTCATACCGCTCCCTGGCATTCTCTTCTGCTTTATTAAACAGTTCTTCCGCAACATCCGGGAATGTCCTGGCCAATGAACTATAGCGTACTTGTCCCATAATAAAATCACGGAAACTTTCAGTCGGTTCTTTGGAATCCAGGGTGAAGGGATTTTTGCCCTCTTTCTTTAAATCAGGATTGTACCGGTATAAATGCCAATATCCTGCTTTCACGGCTTTTTTTATGGTCTCCATACTTCTGCCCATACCTTCCCTTATACCATGGCTGATACAGGGTGAATATGCAATTATGATAGAAGGACCTTTATAGCTTTCTGCTTCTCTTACTGCTTTGATCAGCTGATTATTATCCGCATGAATTCCTACTTGTGCCACATAAACATTACCATAGGTCATCATCATTCTGCCCAGATCCTTTTTTCCTGCTTTCTTGCCGGAACTTGCGAATTTAGCAACTGCTGCGGTAGGAGTGGACTTGGAAGCCTGTCCGCCGGTATTAGAATATATTTCCGTATCAAAAACCAGGATATTAATATCCTCTCCGGAGGCTAGTACCTGGTCAACACCTCCGTAACCAATGTCATACGCCCAACCATCACCACCGACTATCCAATGGGACCGTTTAATAAGATAATCGCTTCGCTGCTTAATCTGGTCAATCAAATACATAACTTCTTTGTCAGCAGACTGATAATTGTTTAGTTCATTCATGAGTTTTTCACTGACAGCTTTACTTACTTCCCCATCTTCCTTATAATTAAGCCAGTCCGCCAGTAATTCTTTTACGTGGGGTTCAATAGTTTTTTCAACTAATTTCAACATGTTCTCTTCCAGATTCTTACGCATCTGTTTTGAAGCAAGATACATACCAAAACCAAATTCCGCATTATCTTCAAATAATGAATTGGCCCAGGCTGGTCCTTTTCCTTCCCGGTTGGTGGTATAAGCAGTACTTGGAGCGGATGCGGCCCATATGGAGGAACAGCCGGTGGCATTAGCAATCATCATACGTTCCCCGAACAACTGAGTAATTAGCTTTATATACGGTGTTTCACCGCAGCCTGCACAGGCTCCGGAGAATTCCATAAGAGGTTCCTTAAACTGACTATCCTTAAAGGATTTGCCCAAAGCTAAATCGGTCTTATAGCCTACTTCACAGGAAGCAAACTTCCAATTTTCCACCTGTTCCTCCACCTGACTGGCTATGGGTTTCATCACCAGAGCCTTTTCCTTGGCAGGACAGATATCCGCGCAGTTACCGCAGCCGGTACAGTCCATGGGACTTATCTGAATTCTGAAATGCAGACCCTCCAGCCCTTTTCCGGTTGCTTTCAAGGTTTCAAAGGATTTCGGTGCTTTCTCTGCTTCACTGTCATTTAACAAAAACGGCCTTATTACTGCATGGGGACAAATATAGGAGCACTGGTTACACTGGATGCAGTTTTCTTCAATCCATTCCGGCACATTGACTGCAATACCACGTTTTTCATAAGCAGTGGAGCCGGTAGGAAAAGTTCCGTCTTCCCTTCCTTTAAATGCACTTACCGGGAGTTTATGGCCTTTCTGCTGCTGCATAGGCCTCATTATATTCTTAACAAAATCAGGTTCCTGGATTTCTTCCTCCTCGGAATCCTTAGCATTCTTCCATTCGGGAGGAACATCAACCTTATGAATTCTTCGAACACCTTTGTCGATAGCCTCGTGATTCATTTGAACCACTTTTTCCCCTTTTTTATTATAAGAGTAGGTAGCCGCATCTTTTAAGGCTTTTACAAATTCCTCTTCCGGCAGAATATTAATTAATTTAAAGAAAGCGCCCTGCATTACCATGTTAATCCGATTGCCAAGTCCGATTTCTTCTGCTATTTCAACCGCATTGATGGTATAGAACTGAATGTTCTTTTCTGCTATATGACGTTTATATCTGGCTGGCAGATTCTCTTCCAGCTCCTCATCGCTCCAGACGCAATTTAACACGAAAATACCACCGGGTTTTAAATCATCCAGAATTTCATATTTATTTACATACGACTGGTTATGGCAGGCTACATAATCCGCATGTTCTACTAAATAAGTGGATTTAATGGGAGCTTTACCAAACCTTAGATGAGACATGGTAATTCCGCCGGATTTTTTGGAGTCATAATCAAAATAAGCCTGCACCTTCCGGTCGGTCTGATTTCCTATAATCATAATGGCCTGTTTGTTGGCACCAACGGTTCCATCGGAACCCAGCCCCCAGATTTTACAGGATTTGCGGTCTTCCGGCTCCGTTGTTATCCGGTCAACCGATTCCAGCGAGGTATGGGTAATATCATCCTTGATACTTAAGGTAAAATGATTTTTGGCACTCTTCTGCTTCAAATTAACAAAAACCGCAGTAATGGCATCCGGTCTGGTATCCTTCGAACCCAAGCCGTAACGGCCTCCGATTATGGTAGGTGCATCTTCGGTATCGCTGTAACAGCCGCATACATCCAGATAAAGAGGTTCTCCAATAGCACCCGGCTCCTTGGTCCTATCCATAACTGCTATTTTTTTTACACTTTTTGGTATACAGCTTAAGAAATGCTTTGTGGAAAAAGGACGGTATAAATGCACTTTTATCAAACCGTACTTTTCACCTTTGGCATTGTGATAATCTATGGTTTCTTCTATGGTCTCCGTTACAGAACCCATGGCTACGATTACATATTCCGCATCCGGAGCACCATAGTAATCAAAAAGACCGTATTTTCTGCCGGTTAAGGTTTCCATCTTGCCCAGGTACTCTTCAACCACCGGTATGATATCCTCATAAAAACTATTGCTGGCTTCCCTTCCCTGAAAATAAATATCCGGATTTTGGGCTGTGCCCCGGATCACGGGATGATTCGGTGATAAAGCCCGGTTTCTGAATTCTTCAATCGCCTTATGATCCACCAGCTGTTCATAATCCTCGTAACCTAAAGCTTCTACCTTCTGGATTTCATGGCTGGTCCGAAAGCCGTCAAAGAAATGTACAAAAGGCAGTCTTCCCTTAATTGCCGCCAAATGTGCAATCGGTGCCAGATCCATAACCTCCTGTACCGATCCGCTGGCAAGCAAAGCACAGCCGGTCTGCCTTACTGCCATTACATCCTGATGATCGCCGAATATACTGAGTGCATGAGCTGCCAGCGCCCTGGCACTTACATGAAGCACTCCAGGCAATAATTCACCGGCGGCTTTATACAGGTTTGGTATCATTAATAATAGTCCCTGGGAAGCTGTAAAGGTAGTGGTTAAGGCACCGGCCTGCAGGGAGCCATGAAAAGCACCGGCGGCTCCGGCTTCCGACTGCATCTCTACAACGTTTACTTCCTGATTGAATATATTTTTTCTTCCTTTTGCTGCCCAGTCATCCGTAATTTCCGCCATACCGGAGGAAGGTGTAATGGGATATATGGCTGCCACATCGGTAAAGGCATATGCCACATACGCTGCAGCCGAATTTCCATCTAAAGTCATCTGTGTTTTCGACATTGCTATTCTCCACTTCTATAATTTACTGCCGTTATCTACCCAATTCTTTGCCTTTTCTACGTTGTATTCATCCGGAATACCTACATTCGTATCTTCCTGAGTTTTTTTAATATTAGCCCATGCTGCGGTAACCTCACTGTTTGTACAGTTAATTTTGCCGAGCCGTTTGTTATCGGCACCGCTTAACGTATTTTTGTCTTTTTCATTCATAATATAATCCTCCTTCCTGGAAATAATAAAAAGTAAAGCTGTTATTAAAATCTCCATTTTAGCAGTATTTATGCAAAGTTAACCAAAAAAGACCATCCTCAGATCCGGTCAGTAATGCTGCCGAATCCAAGGACAGTCTGAAATGATGCAAATTATTAATTTATATATTCTTCATAAAAATTATGGTAATATATTTTTTCAATTTCTTCTTCCTGTAACGGTTTACTGAACAAATAGCCCTGGATATAATCACAGCCGCCGTTTTTTAAACGCATAAACTGCTCCGGATCTTCAACACCTTCTGCCGTTATAACCAGCTCCAGGCTATGTACAAGTGCTATCAGGCTGTCCATGACCCTTATATTTTCCATGCTCAGAAATTTTTCACACAAGGATTTGTCCAGTTTTATCTTATCCACCGGCAGAAAAGTCAGGTAATTCAGCGAAGAGTAACCGGTTCCGAAATCATCCAGAGCGATACGGCTTCCAATACTTTTTAAGCGTTTTAAAAAGTCAATGGTGGCTTCCGTTTTTTCGATCAGAATGCTCTCTGTGATTTCAATTTCCAGATAGGAAGAATCCACCGAATTGCTGTCTAATGTATCCTTAAGAAAACTGATATACCCGGTATCATTAATTTGTTTGCTGGAAAAGTTAATTGCAACAGGTTTCATGCAATAACCTTTATCTCTCCAGGCAGCAATCTGCCTTATGGCTTCTCTTGTTACCCATCTGCCGATTTCATTTATCAGTCCGGTTTCTTCTGCAACAGTAATAAACTGAGCCGGTGAAATTCTGTGGTCTTTCAATCTAAGGAGCGCTTCAAAGCCAAAAATATCACCGGTTGCCACATTCACCTGGGGCTGATAATACAGGGTAAATCCCTCTTCTCTCAGGGCAGTCCTAAGAATAATCTCAATATCTGTTTTACTCCTAAGTTCATTGAGCATATCATTATTGTAAAACATATAATTATTTTTGCCTTCCCGTTTTACACAGTACATGGCTGTATCGGCGTTCATCATTAACTGGTCGATATTATCACTGTCCATGGGAAAACGGCTGATACCGATGCTGAATTTCACAAAATTTTCTATCTCATTGAGTATCACCGGTTCATCAAATAATTTCATAATTTTATCTATGTAATCTTCCAGATTTATAACACGGTTTTCACCGGTTATAAGAATCAGGAATTCATCACCGCCGAATCTGGATACAAATAATTTATCATCAACCAGCGCAGTTAGTCTTTCTGCTATTTCCTTCAGCATCTTATCCCCGTAAAAATGTCCCAGGGTATCATTAACACTTTTAAAATTATCTATATCCAGCAAAAGAATGGCACCACGTTTTCTAAAAGCCAGAGTTTCCCTTAATTTATTCATAAAGTGTAGACGGTTGGGCAGATTAGTCAGATAATCATGAATCGCCAGATATTCAATGTATTCCTCCTGTTCCTTCATCTTTGAAATATCCAGAATGATACCGTGGATAATCTTAATCTCTTCGTTGATATCCTTAATACCTCTGCCTCTTACCAGAACCCACCGCCTGGTGTTATCCTGATCCGTTAAAAGCACATGGATATGTATCTCCTCTTTGCCGCCTGTAAGATAATCATTAAATTCCTTCCGTATTTTAAACTTCTCATCCTCATCTAAAAGCATATCAAAAACTCTGTCAATATTTTCATGCTCCTTCAGGGATTTATTAATAACATGAATGAACTTACTGGAAATATGCATCTCTCTGGTGTGAATATTGTATTCCCAAACGGCACTTCCCGTACTTTCAATCGCAACGCTGTATTTTAAGTTTAAGGTTTCGATCTCCTCCGTGTGTTCCTGTATGGTATCGTACTGGGCTCTTAATTCCTCCTCGGAAGCAGTTAATTCTTCAAAGGTCTGGGTCAGCTCTTCGTGACTGGCTTGAAGGGCTTTCTCAATCTTTCTGCGTTTTACATTGTCAATAGAAAGAATTACTACGATAATTATCAAAAATCCTAAAACCAGCAGAGTATTAAACACCAGTTGTTTATGTTCTTCATAAAAGCTGATATTACGGTTTACCAAAACAGCACCTTCCGGTATCAGCTGCATACTTATCTTATATTTTTTAAGGAGCTGATAATCAAAGGTATACACATTGGGACTGTCCGTCACAATTCCAATGGTTTCCACCGGAGTTCCTCCAAATATCTTAAGCAGCATTTTAGCGGCAATTTTGCCGGATTCCAGGTAAGAAACCATTTTTCCGCCTAAAACCCCCTGACCCACACCGCCTACTTCTGCCCTCAGAATGGGTACGTGAGTATGTTCCCGCAGAATATCCACAGCCTCAGGTATGGTGAGGGTATCGCCGGTTTTATCGGTATACATGCTTAAATACAATAAAATGGTATCCTCACCTATCTTTTCAAAAATATCGTTTAGTTCCTGAAAGGTATATTGGCTTATATTGATTTCCTCAAAGCTTAAATCCTTAAAATAAGTCTGGTTTTTATAGAACTGCTCCCGGTCGCCTCTTCCCGTCAGGGTATCATCGACAATCGCCACAACCCTGCTGGCATTTTTATTAATTTTTAACCCAAATTCAATATTTTCCTTTAAAGACATCTCCTCCACGATACCGGTGATATTGGGATTCGCATCGGCAAGTTCCGCCCGCTCATAATCATTAACACCCAGAAATACAATGGGGAGATCTTTAAATAATTCTGTCTGATAATCCATGGCAAACTGAAGAGCACTGTCATCCCCAACAATTACGGCATCATAAGGATCAAGCTGGTCGATTTTATACTTAACTAAATCATAGAACAGCTGAATACTCTCATTGGTATCAAAGCGCTTGGTATCCATATACTCAACATCCAACTGTATGTCCAAAGGATCAAATATTTCTCTTATTCCTTTGATTTGATCCGGTACACTTGGAAAATTTTCACTGTAGGAACTTATGAACAGAACCCGTTTATCCTGATCCCTACCATAAACCACAAAGGGTTGTGTACTTTTTAAATATACAGAAACACAAGAAATAATAATCATTAAGAGAATTATTCGTTTTATAGACCGATGATGCATCTTTTTCATATATGCTCCCCCTGTTCTACTGCAGAAAACGTATCCGATTTATAATTACATATTATACCATATTATCCCTGTTTTCGCCACAAATAAAAAATAATTGTGTTTTTATGGTCATTAATGACATAAACCGACTGTGAAGCATACTAATTATACTATTATTTTTTCAACATAACTGCCCTTTATATCTTTTTTAATAATTATCTGCTTATCAATTCTATCTTTTAATTCCTCCACATGAGAGATAATTCCAACCATCCGGCTTCCCAGCGTCAGATTATTCAAGGTATGAATGGACTGCTCCAGCGCTTCTGCGTCCAATGAACCAAAACCTTCATCCACAAACATGGTGTCGATTTCAATACCGCCGGTATAGTTCTGAATAATATCGGAAAATCCCAGTGCCAGGGAAAGCGCCGCCATAAATGATTCACCGCCGGATAAGGATTTTACACTCCGGACTTTTCCAGACCAGGTATCCAGTACATTTAAATCCAGTCCAGTGGCACTCTGCAGATTTCCCTCCTCCTTCCGCATTAACCGGTAACGCCTTCCCGACATCTCATAAAATCTTTTGTTTGCTTCTTCAATTATCTGAATAAAATATGCGGCCTGAACGTAAGTTTCAAAGGTAATCTTCTGTTTTCCTTCCAGTCTGCCGTTGGCAGTTTTGGACAATGCACTGATATCCATATATTCTCTGCTTTTCATATCCCGTTCTTTTTGGATTTCCTTAATCCGGGACATAATTTCTTTATTTTCGCGTATTCTCCCGTATACATCCTTTTGAAGCTTTTCCCATCGGGTTCTTTCCTCTTTTAACTGCCTGATCGTTTGCTGTATTGCATCCACATCCACACGTTCTTTATTGGCGGTCTTTTCTTTTAGCTTATAAAGTCTTCCTTTCATCTCCTGTTTCGCCAGCTCATACTTTTTACAGCCGGTCATAATTTCATCTATGGTTTCCTGTGTCAGGACGGCTTCCCTATAACCTGCTTCACCCGAAAAGCCATATTCCTGAATTTTATTGGTATACTCTCTGAAAGCCAGATCATACTCCGCTTTGGACTGAACCAGCTGTTCCTCATAATCCTTTAATAAACGTACCGCTGTTTTTAAACTGCTGTCGGCATCATGAAATTCCTTTTCTGCCTTCGTAAAGCTGCTTCTTAACTCTTCCAGTTCTTTTTTCTTTTCCTGAATCGTCAAATCAGCCTGTTCCAGTGATTCAAATTCCAGGTTTTGCTTCGTTAAAGTAAGTTCATTCTGGCAGGCGGCAAGTTCCGAAACTGCCTGGAGTCTTTCTTCTTTCAGAGCCGTTTCCTTTCGAGTTAAATCCTCCAAAGTTTCCTGAGTTATTTTCAGTTCTTCTTCACATAATTCTTTTCGTTCCTTTTCCTTTCGTAAGAAGTCGGCTTCCTGCTTAAGCTCCATGATTCGCTGATTTAATTCGGTTAATTCACCTCTTATGTAATCCAAAAGACCGTTTAAACCGTTGATTGCCTGCCCTTTTGTAATGTCGGCAAGAGACTCCGCTATATGCGCCGATCTGGTTTCAAATTCCTTTTTATTCTCACTTAAGGTAAGACCGGCTTTATGCAGTTCATCATTGAGTGAATTTCTTTGATCCTTTAAGCGATTTAATTCTGCTTCTGTGGGTGCTTTAACAGGTACTTTGGCAACAATGGGGTGATGGGTGGAGCCGCATACCGGACAAGGATTTCCCTCTTCTAATGTTAATGCCAGAATTCCTGCCTGTTCCCTCAGAAAAGATTTTTGCTTTTGTTCGTATTCCTGGTTACAAGCTTCATATGACTTTTCTGTCTGTAGAAAAATTTCCTTTAAATCCACCAGCTTCTCTTCTAAAACGATTAATCCGGAAATCTCCCTATCTGACTGGTCCAGCAGCCTTTTAAACGATTGGGCATTGTCAAGGTGATTCAGGCAATTTATGTAAAGAACCGGGCTATCTTTCTTTTTCTCCAATTCGGCTGATAAAACAGCCAGCCTTTGTTTTGCTGCCTCGATATCCCTTTTACCAAGACCTTCAGCCTCATCCAACCGGTTTTTATTGGTTATAAGCTTCTTCTCCATATCCGACAGTGCTGTCAGTTTATCGTATTGGGGCAGTATTTCTTCTAAATTATTGATGTATAGATTAAGACTATCCCTGTAGTCTATCTTTTTAAATTCTTCTTCATATAGATAAACGGCTCTTTTATGCCTTTCTTCCAGACCGAACCGGTCCTTTTCTCCGGTTTCAATTTTTTCCGTCAGCTGGGTTATTACTATATAGAATCTGTTCTTACTTTCTTCAAATGGTTTTATATAGGAAAGGGCTCTTTGTCCCGTAACCGCTTTTTGTTCCAGAGCTTGCATTTCGTCTTTTTTCTCATCCAGTTTCCGCATCTCTTCCTGAAGCATTTCCATTTCATCCAAGTCAGTATTAACCGCTGTGCCGTTTACTTCTTTTATAATCAGTTTTTCTATTTCTTTATCCAGTTTACCTAGTTCATAATTCAAATCACCCTGGACGGATTTGTCTTCTTCTATTAGAAGTAAGAGACAGTTTAGGATTTCCGGAATCCAGTTTACGTTTTTAGCGGATTTATAATTAGTCATTTCCGGGTAATAAGAGGAACTTTCCGTATATTTAATCCCGTCTATGTACTGAAGAATACTCTTTTCCATATCTTCGTTTACATTTTTAAGAAATAACTCCTGCTCCTTAAGTTTGTAAGAGGTCCTTCTTAACAGCTCCGTATTAAATACTTTTTGCAGTATTTCATTCCGCTTATCATTGTCGGCTAATAACAGCTCCAGAAACTCACCCTGGGCAATCATGGCAATCTGTTTAAACTGGTCATACCCAAGACCGCCCAGAATATCGGACAATATACTCTTTACTTCATTGCGGCTGTCAAGCTTTTTACCGTCCGGAAGAAGAATGGAGGCTCCTTTTTTCTGCTCTGCCACCCCCTTTCCCCTATCACTTTTACGGGTCTGATCCGGATAGCGGTTAACCGTATAATGCTTACCCTTATGGATAAATTCCAGGGTTACTTCCGTAAATATATCAATCGATGCGAAATCACTTCGAACAGAGCTTACATCTCTAGTTAAGCCGCTGGTTTTCTCAAACAGCGCATAAGAAATGGCATCAAATATGGTAGTTTTACCGGCGCCGGTATCTCCGGAGATCAGAAACAATCCGGAACTGCCCATTTTTTCAAAATCAATTACCGTGGTCCCGGAATAAGGTCCAAAGGCACTCATAGCAAGTTTTAGAGGTTTCATCTTACGCTTCTCCTCCCAGTTCCGTCAGAATCTCCATAACGATTTTTCTTTGCCGGTCATTTAACTCTACATTGTTCTGATTTTTAAAAAATTCTTCAAACAAGTCCAGAGGCGTCCGGTTTGCCACATCTCCGGCTGCCGATGTCCGTGAATCCTCGTTTATTCTGGTCCTGGCATTTTCCCGCTCCAGTATTAATATATTAGGATACACTTTCCTTAACCTGCCCATGGGATCATAAACCTCCTCATCGTCCGTGATTATGGCCTGAATGTAATCTTCACAGTTCATACCGGTGTATTTCTCATCACTCAGAAGATTGTCTATATTATCTTTGATAATCCGCATATCCCTCTTAGGATGCAGCGGTAAGTACGATAATTTTATATCCCCTTTATTCCCAATCTCAATGCAGGTTACGGATTTTTTATGGTTGCATTCGGAAAAAGAATATTTTAAGGGTGTTCCGCAGTAACGGACAGTTTCCCTGCCAATTTTCTGAGGGCCATGTATATGCCCCAGGGCCACATAATCAAAAGAGTCAAAAACCGATACATCAATGTTATCAAGGCCGCCGACAGATAATAATTCAGAGTCCGACTGCTCCGGTTCCACACCCTGATTGGTGACGAACTGGTGTGCTATGAGTATGTTTCGCTGGTTTACGTCTATTTGGGCCGCATCAATAACAGCTTTTACCGCTTTTTCATAGGTAGCGGTGTCCGCATCCTTTAAATAATAGGAAACAATGGAAGGCTTTACAAAAGGCAGCAGATAGACATAAATGCTGCCGAATTCATCCTCCAGGATAATCCGGTCCGGCTTTCCTCTAAAGGCACCGGCTATGTGGATGCCGTTCTTTCCCATAATCTCTTTTCCAAAATTTAAACGCTCCGGAGAATCATGATTGCCGCTTATCATGAATATACGGATACTACGCATTTCCAGTCTGGTAAGAAAATCGTCAAACAGATTGACTGCATTCGCTGTTGGCACGCTTCTGTCGTAAATATCTCCGGCTATAAAAATACCATCGGGTTTTATATCATCCACTATATGGATTATTTCATTTAGGATATAAGTCTGGTCCTCGGTAAAATCCGTTTCTCTGAATTTTTTTCCGATATGAAGGTCCGAAATATGTAAAAATTTCATATAAATTCCTCCTTTTGCATTAATCATATATCACACATGGGGGACAGGCAAGTAAAACTTCCTGGAATTATGTCAGGACTTATCTGTTAAGATTATACCGACAGATAGGAAACTGGCATAATCTACGGTAGTTCAAGAATTGAAAGAGTCAAAAAGGTACGCTAGGTCAAAGAATTGAATGCTCAAAAAGGTACGGTAGATCGATGAAGTGAAACAATCAAAAAGGTAGGTTAGATCAAAGATTTGAAAAGATTAAAAAGGTACGATGAGTCAGCAGACATAGTTAGTCCCATAAGGTCTCAAAATATATAAATATATGAATAAGGGTAAAATGATAGCAGAGTGGAACCCACCCTGCTATGATATTTGCTGCTTCATTATCAAATTCGTATTAATACAAAACCCTTGTTATTCATGTACTCCGGTTAAATCTTTTATTACTTCACCTGCAATAATCAATCCTGCTACGGAAGGCACAAATGCATTACTTCCTGGAATCTGTCTGCGTTCGGTACACTTTCTCTGGGCACCGGGAGGACAGATACAGTTACTCCGGCAGCTGATGGACATATCCTCCAGTGGTTTTTTCGCAGGTTCCTTGGAATAAACTACTTTTAGTTTTCTTACTCCCCTTACCTTTAATTCCTTACGCATTACTTTAGCTAAGGGACACACAGAAGTTTTATAAATATCCGTTACCTCAAACCGTGTAGGATCTAACTTATTGCCGGCTCCCATACAGCTGATAATCGGTACATTGCACTGATTGGCCCTCATAACCAGTTCAAGTTTGGCAGTTACGGTATCAACCGCGTCCACTATATAGGTATATTCTTTAAAATCATACTGATCTGCCACTTCAGGAGTATAGAAGGTCTGGTGGGTATTTACAATTGCCTGAGGATTGATTTCCAAAATACGTTCTTTCATAACTTCAACTTTGTACTTGCCTACGGTTTTTCTGGTGGCAATTATCTGCCGGTTAATATTGGTTAAACATACTTTATCATCATCAAACAGATCAAAAATGCCTACTCCGCTTCTTGCCAAAGCTTCCGCCGTATATCCTCCGACACCCCCGATGCCGAATATAGCCACCCTTGACTGACTTAATTTTTCCATCGCTTCTTTGCCAAATAAAAGCTCTGTTCTTGAGAATTGATTTAACATACAAATGCTCCTGTTCTATCCATAAAATCCGGTAAATAGAATTGTTAGGTTTCTAGATTTTAGACTGAAATATCATAGCATTTTATAACCGGTATGTCAACACTTTAGAACCCGGAAGACATAAGAAAAGCCGTTATAATTCCCAGATCTATTCTACCCCGGTTATTGATATTATCAGCTTATAATATATTAGCTTAAGCAGATGAGTTTCAATACCGCTACGACCCTGAGGGATTTATAACAGCTTCACATTATGCAGAAAGTACAATTTCGCTTAATTCCCGTCCCGAAAAAAACAAATCCATTGCTTCCTCTCTCAGCTTTCTGAAATAATGAAATGTCCTGGCGGCCTCTTCCACATCATGATACACTTTCCAATAACCGCAGAGCATATAATTTTCACCTTTATTTTTGATATATTCTTCCACATCTACTATGGGATAGCCTAAAAAAACACCTACTTCATGAGGAAATGCAGATTCTTTGTTCTCCTTGTATTTTTGGTAACGGTTTTTAAAATGGCACAGATTAAAGTAAAAGTTCTTCTGCCCCTGTAAATAGCCGCTTTCAGATAAAATTGGGTTCGTGCTGTGCTTACTTAAAACATCTGTTAAAAGTTCGAGCTGGTATATAATAACATACACGGCAAAGTCATTATCATAAAGGACTTTGTATGAACAGCCGAACTGCCTGCACTCTTCCCATAAAGTCCGATGAAAACGTTTTGTATCCTCAATGTATTTCTTATGAAAGCATACCAGGCTGGAGGGCTTTGTTTTAAGCAATGTGGGCATACAACTGTTGGCAAAGGTAAATATAACATATGAGGTAATTTTATCCCCTCTCATATTAAAAATATCATCACTCATCATTCATCCTCCAAACTTTGCAAAATCCATTGTGCGAGCTTTTTGAAAACCATTCTCATTTAGTAATATTATATTAAATTAGCGGCTTCAAAAAGTCAACAAATTAATTGAGAACAATTATCAAATAGTTTCTTATGATGCATAAGCATTAGTTTTCGCAAATTTTATTAAATTATAAATTAAGTATCTGTAATCCAAATCTTTATTCAATCTAATTTTTAAAAACTTATTTGTAAACCTTATTACGTCTTTTGAACCGGCCGCTAAAGATAAAAAAAGTATCCGTTGAAGCCCAGGTAAGCTTCTAAGGATACTTTTTGGATTATTCTATTGAAATAATAACTTAAGCTTTGTCAGGATCGCTTGCAGTCCTTGCCTTTTCAAATTTCTCCACACCGATATGGCAATAGCCGTTAGGATTTTTATCCAGATATTTCTGATGATACTCTTCCGCCGGATAATAATTTTTCAAGGGCAGTACTTCAATTGCAATGGGTTTTTCATATCTGGTCTGCAGCTTTGCTATAGATTGCTTAATTACTTCGACTTCCAGCTCATCCACATAGTAAATGCCGGTACGGTATTGAGTTCCCGTATCACCTCCCTGCTTATTGACAGAAGTCGGATTAATTACATCATAATATAAATCCAGGATAAAAGACAGGCTGATCTTCTCAGATTCATACTCCACTTTAACGGTTTCCGCATGACCGGTGTTGTTATGGCAGACCTCCTCATAGGTAGGATTCTCGGTATTGCCATTGGCATACCCTACTTCGGTTCTGACAATTCCCTTTACTTCGGATAAATACTTTTCCGTACCCCAAAAACAACCTCCGGCCAGATATATGAATTTATTTGTTTTGTTTTCCATAAGCTTTTCTCTCCTTATATAAAGTTAGTTAGGATTCGAGTGTCTTTCGTTCAATAATACCCCCAATGAATACCAGCGTATATAAAGGTACATAAGGGACTATTTGGTACTCATACCTTAATTAAATAAATCGTTATAATTATTATGCGTTAAATTTGGGTATTTAATTTATCTTGTTTTGTATCATAGCTCATCGGCAGCCGGTTAATAAAAAACACTATTAATAAAAAAGACCATGAAGGTTGTTTTTTTGCTATTCAAGTCTGGTTCTGTCAATTCTGTTTGTCCAAACATATCCATCATATTTATCCGGAATTAACTCAAGATTTTCTTTGGTATCAAAGCCATCCGATACTGCACCGTCTCCCCGGACAATTACTACACGGGTATTGACAGCTTCCATGCGTTTGACAAACTTATGCGGCCATCTTCCTATTTCCTATTTCCTATTTCCTATTTACGGTTATCCCCTGATTCCATTATACCATAACTTTCCTAATGCGTGGAAATTTTTTGCTTACAGGCAGCTTTTCAAACTTGGAATATAGAGGAGGGGTATTTAAAAATTATACATTTGCATTAGTTCATCAATGGGCAGCGCAAATAAATGACCTCGCGATAGGGATCTCCCGACCCGGCCGGAGGAACAATGTACTTTTCTCTTTTTATATGAATGTGAATATTGTAAAGTTTGACAGCCGCAAGCAAGCCCTTTTCAAAGAGATTGCAGCCTTGACGGTGGACACGATATCCCGATACGGATCCGATAGATTTCGATTACTTAAAAAGATGGGAAACCGCCAGCTTTAATGATAAGCGACGGGTGCTGAAATTGCCGGTTACTACAGTGGAAGCCATCAGCGAAAAAATGTATTTTATAAGGAAAATCTGACGGGCAGTATACCACCCGTCAGACCATTACCCTGTGTAAAACTTGTAAACTGTGCTTTTTTACTGTCAATTTGTTAACTGTGTGTTATTTATTGCGTAATTATTTACTGTCTTTAAAATAGTACTTTGCTTATTTGTTACGTAATTTTTTTGCCTTTAAAATAGTACTTTGCGTATTTATTGTGCAATTATTTACTGCCTTTAAAATAGTTTGGATATTGATTCTTCAACTCATTTTCATCCAATTTATACCGGGATAAATGCTTGGTAATTATAGCTCTGGCCATTGTTTTATCCTTATTGCGGATTGCATCCACCAGATTCCGGTGATCCGTAATATTCTTGGAATCCTTGATTACCGAAAGGCTTAATCTTCTGACCCGGTCAAAGTGCGTCATCATTCCGCCCAGTAAATCATAGGTGAACTTCTTATTACTGATTAAAAATAACAGCTCATGAAATTCGTTATCCAGTGAAAGTAATTTATCTTTTGTGTTATGTTCCAGATAAAACTCCTGTAATTTCAGATTCTCTTCCAGGGCAATAAAATCCGCTTCCGCAGCCGTATCACAGGCCATATCTACCATTGCCTGTTCCAGAATAAGCCGGACAAATCTGGCTTCATCAACAAGCTGGTGATCAATCAATGAGATAAAACTTCCTCTCTGAGGATAAATTTCAACTACTTTTATCTTACTTAATTCAATCAACGCTTCCCGGACAGGCGTCCTGCTGATGCCCATCTCTTCAGCCAGTTCATTTTCACTGACCATACTGCCCGGTATCAGTTCCAGGGAAATAATATTATATTTAATAACCCGGTACGCATATTCCCGTGCCGTTTCTCTTATACTGCGTTCTAAAATGTACATGATATTCCCTCCGGATTTCATGTTATTATAATTATTTCTCCCAGTCAAGATACTTTTTAAGTGTTTTGCGTACCGCTCCGGTTCCTTCAATTAACTCTGCAAACATGGATTCTACCTTTTCACCAAGACCTGCCTCATACAGATCCACACCGAAAATACCTTTATTGCTTAAAATGCCTTTTAATTTATCATGAATTTCTGTTTTATCTCCCAGTTTTATCCCCTCTGCCAGAGGTTTTAAAGTGATAATCATGGGATCAGGGCTTAATTCGAAAGGTTTCCCGTTATCATCTACGGCCATAAGATAACGACACCAGCCTGCCAGCACCAAAGGAATGAAGGTAAGTTTCCCGGTCTCACCCCTATGCTGATAAGCTTTAATTGTTTCACCGAAACGGATACTTAATTTCTGTGAAGTATCGCAGGCAATCCTCTGCGGTGTATCCGGCATAAAGGGATTCGGAAGCCTTACCTTTAGTACCTCATCCAGAAAATCTTTTGGTTGTATAATGCCGGGGTCCGATACAACCGGCAGACCTTCATGGTAGCCCACTTCTTCAACGAGTGCCTTAAGTTCCGGATCATTCATCTCATCTGAAATTTTATCATAGGATAACAGGCAGCCAAATATAGCCAAAGCAGTATGCAAAGGATTTAAACAGGTGCAAACCTTCATTTTTTCAACATTATCTACGGTTTCTTTGTCTGCATAGATAATACCTCCCTCGTTCAGAGGCAGCCGGCCGTTCTTAAAGGTATCTTCAATTACCAGATACTGAGGTTCCTCTGCATTAACAAAAGGTGCCACATAGGTGTTTTTTGAAGTAACAACCGTCTGCGTATCCTCAAATCCGGAATCTTTTAGCATCTTAATAACAGATTCTGCCGGTCTTGGAGTAATCTTGTCAATCATAGTCCAGGGATAGGCGATATCCTCCGTTACATAGTTCAAAAATTCAGGTTCAGCCAGTCCGCCGGCAGTCCATTGTTTTGCGAATTCCGTAACAGCTTCATAGAGCCTGGTGCCATTATGAGAACAGTTATCCATACTGACCAGAGTTATGGGCAGCCTGCCGCTCTTAAATCTTTCATAACATAATGCCGCCAGTTTACCGATATAGCTGGTGACCTTTGATGGCCCCTTTCTGAAATCCTCAGCTACACTCTCAATTAACTCCTGCCTATTATTTGTTAAACTGTAGCCCTTTTCAGTTATGGTAAAAGAGGCCATCTTTAATTCCGGATTTTTAAATATCTCCATCAGCCGGTTCCAGTCTGCTGTATTATCCGTATCCACACACAATGCTTCGGCAATACTTCCAATCACTTTCTTATCCAGATTTCCATCTGCTTTTAAGGTTACCAGTAAACTTAAATTATCATAATTCTTATAACTTTTCTCTATAATCTCATAATCATAGCCTTCTGCAACAATGATACCGGTTTTTAAAATACCTTTATTCAGTAAATCCTGGCACACGGCCGCCGGAAACGCACGGAATATATTGCCGGCACCAAAATGAATCCATTCCGGATGAATAAGTGTATTTCTTATCATCTCACTGCGGTTAAATTGAGGTAGTTCAAAGCCACCCTTTTCCCAAATACTCTTATTATCTAGTTCAACCTGCTTTAGCTTCATAATGGCTCTCCTTATTTTTTATCCGCTTTCTCAATTGCTTCCAGTAAACCGTTTAAATAGGTGGCTCCCAGTGCACGGTCATATAAGCCGTAACCGGGCATGGCAACTTCTCCCCAGATAGCACGGCCGTGATCCGGACGAACCGGTCCGTCAAAACCAGCTTCATAAAGGCTTTTTATAATTTCATACATATCAAAAGAACCGTCACTGGATAAATGTGCCGCTTCGTCAAACTTGCCCGGCCCATGGTGGATCAGGTTACGGACATGAGCAAAATGAATTCTGCCTTTGGCCGCCCGGATAATATCACAGATATCGTTATTCGGATTGGAACCCAAAGAACCGGAGCAAAGTGTAATACCGTTAAAATCGGCATCCACTGCTTTTAAAAGGCGGACAATATTCTCCTTGCCGGTCATGATTCTGGGCAGATTAAATACTGGCCAGGCCGGGTCATCCGGATGAATTGCCATCTTAATATCGTACTTTTCGCAGACCGGTTTGATCCGGTTTAAAAAATACACCAGGTTATCAAACAGTTTCTCCGTATCCACCTCTTTATATAGTTCGAATAATTCTTTAACACGGGTAAGCCTTTCGGGTTCCCAGCCGGGAAGTACAAATCCGTTACTCTTACCGTCGATCTGGCTGAAAAGTTTATCCGGTTCAATTTTATCAATTAACTCCTGGTCATAGGATAAAACGGTAGAACCGTCTGCTCTTCTCTTAGCTAAATCCGACCGTGTCCAGTCAAAAACCGGCATAAAATTATAACATACCAGATGTATATCTGCTTTCGCCAGATTCTCAAGTGTGGTTATGTAATTATCAATATACTTTTCTCTTTCCGGCAGGCCGATCTTTATGGCATCGTGTATATTTACACTTTCTATGCCTGCTATGTCAAGCCCTGCGGCATTGACCTCGTTTTTTAGTTTAAGTATTTCCTCCAATGTCCAAACCTCACCGGCAGGTACATTATATAAGGTTGTGATTACACCATTCACACCGGGTATTTGTCTAATTTGTTCCAGGGTAACCGAATCATGTTTGCTGCCAAACCAGCGTAAAGTCATCTGCATAAAAATTTCCTCCTTCAACTTGTATACTAGTATATATATTACTTTACTACCTGAACTGCAACTTGTCAACAAAAAAACCTTCCTGAAAACACTAAAAAAACCTCCCTGCAAAACAGGAAGGTTTTTTTATTTTACTTTAATTATGATAATTTCAAAATATATAAAGAAGAAACTACACTGCCGCATGCAAGTATCGGGAATCCAATTGTTGCAAAGGAATCATTGGATACGGTAAGCACTGCAGGTGCTGTTCCAACTTCAATAATAGCTGAAATTCCGATTATATTAGTTGCGGCAATTGCGCCAGACGTACCACCAGGAACCGGTGTACCATTTAGATTGATGGATACTGAAGTCAATGCTCCAATAACATCTGCAGTAAAGGATACCAGATATAATCCAGGCTGATTAATAATCGTTTCAGTTGCATTTGGCAAAGTGAATCCGGTTGGTACAGCAGGAACATTCCCGCTGTTAAAACAAAAGTCGTCGCCACCAAGTATGGTAATTTGATGATCTGTACTATAACGGTAAACTGCTGCTGCTATTCCACCTGAGGGACCTGGAGGGCCAGTGGGGCCTTGCGGACCGGTAGCTCCTGCCGGGCCTTGTGGGCCGGTGGCACCCGTCGGGCCTGCCGGACCAATCGGGCCGGTAGAACCTGCCGGACCTGCCGGACCTTGGGGACCTTGTGGCCCTTGGGGACCGATGGGACCGGTAGCTCCCGTTGCTCCGGTTGCTCCTGCTGCTCCAGCGGGGCCTGCTTCGCCCTGGGGACCTTGCGGACCGATGGGGCCGGTAGCTCCCGTTGCTCCGGTTGCTCCTGTTGCTCCAGCGGGGCCTGCTTCGCCCTGGGGACCTTGCGGACCGATGGGACCGGTAGCTCCAGCTGCTCCGGCTGCACCCGTTGCGCCTGTTGCTCCGGTGGCTCCGGTTGCTCCAGCGGGGCCAGCGGGGCCTGCTTCACCCTGAGGACCTTGCGGGCCGATGGCTCCTGCCGGGCCTTGTGCGCCTGCGGGACCTGGAACACCTGCCGGCCCTGCAGGGCCAGCTTCACCTTGCGGACCTACCGGACCAACAGCTCCAGCAGCTCCGGTGGCTCCAGTTAATCCAATCGGGCCTTGTTCGCCTTGCGGGCCAGTAGGACCAATCGGACCGGGTGATCCTGCCGGGCCGGTGGCTCCGGTGGCTCCGGTGGCTCCTGCCGGACCTTGCTGGCCGGGCGGGCCAGCCGGACCTGCGGGGCCTCTCGGGCCAATAGGACCGATTAATCCCTGTGGGCCTTGAGGGCCTTGCTGGCCTCGTGGTCCGGGCGGGCCAGGAGGTCCGGGAGGTCCTGGAGGGCCGGGCGGGCCAGGAGGGCAGGGTGGTCTGGGCGGATCCGGCGGACACGGCCTGTGATCCGGTGGACTCGGCCTGTTGGAATCAGGATACCTGCCCTGATTCCAGGCATTTCCCACACTTGAAGCTGTTATCTTAGATTTATCTAAATCTGAATTATCAATTGAGGATTTCGAAGTTGATGAATTGTTATCAGCGTTCATGCAAAAACTCCTTTCTGTTTGGATCAGGATTTAAAATCCTTACACATTATTAATATGGTTTTCACAGGAAAAAGGTGCAACATAATTCATCATTATTCATTTGATTTTAACAAAACCATTAACTTATTATTTTTAAGTCAAAGTATATTCACGCAGATGCTCTTCCAGCTTACCTGCCTGGTTAATAAATTCCTCGCTCATAGCCGAACTTTCCTGGGAGGCGGCAGAATTGGATTCTATAATGGTTGTTATCTGCTGAAGATACCCCATGGATTCTTTTAACTGTTTTGCTTCATCCTTGGAATTGTCTGCCATATTAGCCATTACTTTGTTTGTCTTTACCGATTCCTTAACAATGGTCTGAAATCGTTCCGCAGTTTCATTGGCGGCCGATACCCCTTCTTTAATTGCAGCAATGGTACTGTCAATCAATTCACCGCTGGATTTAACAGCCATTCTGCATTCCTTCGCAAGCTTGCCTATTTCACTGGCTACTACCCCAAACCCCCTGCCGGCATTGCCGGCTCTTGCAGCTTCAATGGACGCATTCAGAGAAAGCAGATTCGTCTGTTCTGCTATTGCCTCTATAACACCGATTACTTTTGATATTTTTCCGGAATGTTCGGTTATGGCTTCCATGGCATGTACCAGGGATGTCATCTGCCTGTTACCGGTTTCAGCAGCTGAAACCGTATTCTGTGACAACTCCTGTATACTAACGGCATCTTCCGCATTCTTATCTGCCATATTTACTATTACATTTATCTGTTCCGCCAAACGGGTAATGGCTTCCATCTGGAGCATACCACCCTGTGCCACTGTTTTAGAAGTCTGGGCCACCTGTTCCGCTCCTGTTGTAATCTGTTCCGCGGCATCATTAATTACTATCATCATGTTTCTAAGTGAGTCCACCGAATTGTCCAAAGAAATCTGAATCGGTTTGAAATCACCTTCATAATCTATGGTGATCCGGGCCGTCATATCCTTATCTTCCAGCCGTTTTACAATTTCCGTTATATTTGTGATATATACATTTAATTTTCGTACTGTTTCCATAACTGCTTGACAAAGTATTCCTATTTCGTCCTTGGAGGCTATGGATATCTGTATTCCAAGATTACCCTTTGAGACTTCCAGCATCGCCTCTTTTATCTTAGAAATTGGTTCCGTAATACTCTTCTCAGTTAATATTAATATGTATACACAGCTTCCTGCCCCGAGAACAATCAGTAAAATAAAGATCAAAATACTTTGAGTTACTTTATGATCTGCCTGTTTCATATAGTTATTGCCATAAGCAATAAAGTTGTTTTCGATCTCACTTAATTCCGTCACGATATGATCCAGAATCGGTACATAATCATTTTTATATGTACTGTAAATATCGTCCTGATTAAAGGAATTCGCACTCTCCAGTATCCGGGTACGGTAGCGGTTTCCTTTTTCAAATTCAAGCTTCAGATTATTAACGATCTCTATATTATTATCCTTTAATAAGAACATAGCATCCGTTAATTCTGTTACACTTTGCTCTAATTTTCCGTATTCTACTTCAGAGGCTTCAATATACTTCTTACACAAGTCTGCCTTTTTAGTCATATAAGCACGGTAAATGTTGTTTTCAATATTCTTCATTGAAACCTGAGCTCTTAATACATTTCCTTGAATGGTATATGGTCCGTCATAAAAACGGTCAAGTTTATTATCGATGGATTTCATATTGATGATACCAACCGTAACGATAATCAGTGCAATAAATCCGGTATAAAGAAACGTAAGATTCAACCGCTTATCAATGGATAGATTTAGGAATCTGTCCCTGTAATTTTTTGCTCCTCTGTTACTCCTTTTATGATTAGAAGCTTTTTTAAGGAGCTTTCCCTTATCCCCTCTTTTTTTCACTCGTTTACTCATTTGTTTCCCCAACTTTCTTACTAAAGTTTTTAATCCCAGCATTTTCTTTTTTATTATGCCTTCAGAGTATCAATTTCAAGTAAAGCATGTGTTTAAGGATTGTTAATCTTATGTAAAGAAATAGGTATAAATAACCATACCTGCCAGAGTACAGCTCACAAAGTGCTTTCTTCTACATATGAAAATTCTTTTAAAACACTGATAATATCCGGGTTAATGAGATAAAAACTTATGTAAATATATCGTAAACAATTCAGCAAACAAGGGATCACCAGGTATACCAGCCTGATCCATGTTTTTACAATGTTATCCGCAGTATTTGCTAACCTATGTAATACTTTTGTGTATTTATACTGAAAAAACAGGGATATGTTCGGACAACCGCCTTACATATCCCTGTTTTCCATATTACTCATTTTCAAAACCTGCAGAAGCCCGGTTTCATATCTATAAAATATTTATTCGCTTTACTGATTTCACACTAGCTCCCATGGCATAAATCAGGGTGTGAAATGCTCTTTATTTCACACTAACGCCCATGCTTTTTGGGCATAAATCGTGAAGAATAGCCTCTTTTGCTATTCTTCTAATGACTCGCATGTATCTCGCGAGGCAATTCACACTAAACCCTCAAGCTGTTTCATTAAAACTTCTTCCAGTTTGCGAATATATCCTTATTCTCTTCGAGATATTTGGACGGTATTACAATCTGGGTATCGCTTTCTGTTTTTTCTTCCTCGGTAATGGGTACCGGATTACATCCGCCCCTTTCCTGCTCAATCATATCCTTACTAAAGAGATTACCGCAGTTCTGGCATTGAAAAGAATCTCCCTGCTGCTCAAAAAAAGCATACGGGCTGCCGTTACATACCTGACAGGTATTCAGGGCCGTGCGGATGGTTCCATCACTGGCTTTTACGGCAAAGATACCCATTGTAGTTCCATCGGCATCATATTCGTAGAAAGTTGCTTCATCTGTGATATCTGCAATATTAATCACAACATCACCCTTCTCATTGAGAGCGGCCTCTTTGGCTGCGGAACCGGAGGCTGCCGTACTAGTCGGAGAATCATTTCCGGGATTTGCCGCCGGATTATTTTTTGATGTTAAAAATACGATTGTAACTGCCAGGACAGCTACTGCCAACGCAGCAACCATAAGGGGATTTACCTTTTGATTTTTCTTTTTGGGAGTTGGTTTTTTATTTGCCATATTTGGATTCCTCTCTTAATTAATTATACTTTAGAATTTTATGATCCATCCTTGTTACATCTATATACCATACAGTTAATACAACTTCAAATTGATTAACGGGATGCTAAAAGCAAGTAACAATTGTATGGTATCTTCATACTATATGGGTTTACATTTGCATACTATTAATAATTTTGAATGGATTAATTAATGGCAGGACGGATATACTCCTGAACTTTCATCTGCCGGACTAGCTGTACCGCCATCACCTGAATTTGCCCCAAAGGCCACCGCACATTCATCATACATATACAAATAGAACTCTTTATCTTCTTCAGTTATTTCACCGTTTTGAACGGCATCCTCCAGTTCCTCTAAGAAGGTATCTTTATCTTTTAAATTTCCATCCCCATCCAGCATACTGACTGAATCACTGCCGCAGCAGCTGCCGCCGGCATAACTGTCATCAGCCTGTCCGGGTGATTCAAAAACCCCATTATCTGATGTTTCCTGTGAGTAGATTTTTGTTTCCACTGCTTTCGTCTCCAGTTCGGGAATATCCTCCTGTTGAAAAAAGTCAGCCGAAAGGTTCTTTACAGTATCTCCTCCCTTATCAGCCGTTTGAGTTTCGCTCGTTTGATTATTCGATATTTGCTTTTCATAGAATGCATAACCAGTTTTAACAGATGCAACAGAAACGGCTAAGACTGCAAGTATAATGATTACATTTTTTTTCAACTACTCGTTCCTCCTAACTAAAATATTGTTTAAAGTATATTAAATTTATGTGGAGGTTTTATGGAGAAATTATTGTACACACTTTTTTCACAGAAACTGTTATTTATATTTTATATAAAATAAGGTTATTATTACAATGTAATTTTTATATAGGAATTTATGTTTTAACTATACCAGTAATCTATAAAGAAAGCAAAAAAAAGGCTATCCTGACCCCTTTGTCAGGATAACCTTACTAATTAGGTTTTTACTTATTGAATCTCAATACGTTTCGCTTCCGTTACCTCAATATTTTCTTTCGGAAGCTTTAATTCCAGTATACCATTATTGTAAGCGGCGGTAATATTGTTTTTTGATATTCCGCTAATATTAAAGTTTCTGGAATAGGAATTAAAATGACGTTCCTGTCTGATAAAATTATCTTTCTCTTCTTTGATTTCTTCATTATGACTGGCTGAAATCCGAAGGGTATCATTATCCATATCTATGTTAATCTCTTCTTTCTTAAAACCCGGCAGTTCTGCCTGTAACAGATAATGATCTCCTTTATCGATTACATCGGTGCTGAAATTATCAAAGGAATTCATCAGATCACCAAAAAAATCCTTGTACCTCTTACCAAATAATAAAGGTTGTGTCTGTTCAAATAACATTGGTCTTAACATAAAAATCACTCCATTCTTTAAGATAAATTAATAGAACCATTTTTGTAAAGGACCTAATATGTTTACATCCTTTGTAATATATGTTATACATCTTATAGAACATTTATACAATAAATTAGTTATTAAATAATTCTAAAATTTTTATAAAAATAAACAGTCTGCAGCTTTGTATCCTTTGGATTCAAAGTTACAGACTGTAATGTTAAGAAAGTACTTAGCGTTTCACCGTCATTTTCCGGAAATCGCTTTTATTTCTTCATAAGTAACGGTAAAATAATAGTTTTTCTGTGCATCGCTGTAGAAATATAAATAATCCGTATCGGCTGGATTTAAAGCAGCCTTTATTGCCGCTTTACCAGGACTGCAGATAGGTCCGGCTGGTAATGCACTGCACTGATAAGTGTCGTAATTCATGTTAAACCTTTCCGTATCGCCGGTAATGTTTGGTCTGATGTAACGCTGCAGATAAAAATCAGTGGCATCCAGCTGCAGCTTCATTTTTATATTAAGCCTGTTGTGTATAACCGATGAAACCTTTGACATTGTATCCGCATCCGAAGCCTCTTTTTCTATTAAGGATGCAATGGTTAAGATTTCATCCACCGTGTATCCGAGACTTTCTGCTTTTGCTCTTTCCTCTTCCGTTATTTTGGATTCGGTTACCTTTAATATACGGTTTATTACATCCGTCCCCTTACTTAACCGGTAAAACTCATAGGTATCAGGAAATAAATATCCTTCCAGTTTAAAGCATCTGTTTTCGTTTAAAGGAATGGTTTTGGAAAACTCCGTTGTAGGCTCCCCATCCATTGCACTATACAGAAAATCCGTTGAAGCACATACTCCTTTTTTCACAAGGAGGTCAAAGACCTGAGGTATGGAATATCCTTCCGGAATAGTAACCCGTATGGTACTTGACAGGTTCGCTACGTTCGTTGCTTTTGGTATGGAGCTTACGGTTCCATAAGGATTATATGCAATCAAGCCGCCGTAGGTATAGGTATCATAACCTGCCGACTGCATTTCACTCACTTTAAAAGACTTAACCCCTGAGGTTTCTTTCATTACCCATTTTAAAGCTGACATATGTACCATTACCGCTGAACTTACTGCCGATATATAAGTCTTTGATGGCAGTGTTTTTTTTACCCCTTTTGCTTTCGTATTGGCATAATAATAAACGGTATTCGTGTCTTTTGTAAAAACAGCTTTTTTACCATTAATTTTATTTGAAGCGGTATAGTTTTTAGTTTTTGCATCATAACTGAAAGCCAGATCCGGCATCAGGCTGATTAATTTCTGTAATGGTACCATAATACTGCCGCTGTCCGTAATCTCAATACCAGCGGTATTCTCCGAACTGTTAATATCATAAAAAGAATATTTACCATTCTGGTCTGCAGTCACTATGCTGATTTTCTTAACCGCAGCATGAACCTTATCTGGTTTTCCTATTATCGGTGCTGCCAGAATCATTACCATTAATATTGCGATTAACTGCTTTAATCTCTTCATTTTTCCTTTATCCCTTTCTTAAACATCTCTTTAAAATATAATTACATGCTTTCCATTTTACTCCATCCGAAACAATTAGTCCCTTAAGATTTTATTAAGATTTGCAGAATTATCCTTTTCTTGTCTCAATCTGTTTGTTTTGGTATAATAACTGTAAAATAAAGGTATTTTCAAAAGGAGAAGAAAAAATATGCTTGAAATATCGGAAAGTTATGTTATTTCACGGCAGCTCAATGAAACAATTGCCGGAAAGATAATAATGAACGTCACTGCCAATGCAACCCCTCATAGTTTTGCCTGGTATTTTGGAGATCCTGGCAATTACCACGCTCTGCTTGCGGGTAAAAGAATTGATACAGCACAGCCGGTAGGAGGAAATGTTGAGATATGTGCCGGCAACATGAAGATTCTTCTGGGAGATGGTGTAAATATTCGCTATTTTAAGCAGGGAGATAAACTTCCGGCGAAACACCAGCTGCACATCGAATTTGACGATGCTTCCGCCTTAGTTTGCAGTGTCCAGATGTATGGAGGGCTTTGGGTTTTTGCAGATGGCCAGAATGATAATCCATATTATCTTATAGCACTAAAAAAACCCTCACCGCTTAGTACAGATTTTACAAAACAGTACTTTACAGAGCTTTTTGAAGCCGAATCAGCTAAGAAGCTTAGCTCCAAAGCCTTTTTGGCAACCGAACAAAGAATTCCCGGTTTAGGTAACGGTGTTCTGCAAGATATCCTATATAATGCCAAAATCCATCCTAAACGGAAAATAGCAGACTTCAGCAGGAAAGAAACCGATGAACTATATGATGTCCTTGTTTCTACCTTAAAGACTATGACGGAAAAAGGTGGGCGTGATACGGAAAAAGACTTGTACGGGAATAAAGGCTCTTATCAGACCGTGCTAAGCAGAAATACCGTGGGTAAACCCTGCCCAGCCTGTGGTTCCATTATTAGGAAAGAAGCATATCTTGGCGGCAGTATCTATTTTTGTGACAAATGCCAGACTCAATAAAAAGTACAGACTTAACATAAAAATTATTTGCATAAAGACAAGGAGAGAATTCATAAGATTAATAATGATATAAAGAAGGAATTTGGGCTGCCATGAATAAAAAGCAAAATATACAAATTATTGTCAGCTGCAGCGACTATGAAAATAACTTCAATGAAGTAGCAGCTATGGGCAAGGTCAAATACAGACTTCCTATGATAGACTCCTATGTCATTGAGGTTGAACAGGATAGACTGGATCAGCTGCAAGAGGAAAACGCACTATGGAGTTATGAGGTAGATACCCATATTACTGCCCAAATGAACCGCGCAGCGGAAGTCATTGAGTTAAAATGGGCACATGACAGACAGATATACGGTGACAATATAGGCGTTGCCGTCGTAGACACCGGAATCTGCATGCATAAAGATTTTACTGAAAGCGGTAATCGTATCCTTGGATTTTATGATCTCATACACGGCAGAACGGAACCCTATGATGATAACGGCCATGGAAGCCATGTGTCCGGTATAATAGGTGGTAACGGATTTTTATCCAATTACAAATATGTAGGTCTGGCACCAAAATGTAATCTTATTGGTATTAAAGTACTGGATCAAAAAGGTGACGGTAATATATCCGATGTTCTGGCAGGGCTTCAGTGGATTATCGATAACAAAGAAAAATATAACATCAGGGTTGTTAATATTTCTGTGGGTACTACAACAAAAGAAAATGTAGATGAAAATTCCTTATTGGTAAAGGGCGTCAATGCAGTATGGGATGCAGGAATTGTTGTGGTGGTAGCCGCCGGTAACAATGGTCCTGGTCCCATGTCCATCTCAACTCCCGGAATCAGCAGAAAAGTAATCACTGTTGGTTCTTCCGATGACCGGATAACCGTTGAATTGTTTGGGAATAAGACAATGGATTATTCCGGCAGGGGACCAACAGCCTCCTGCATTAAGAAACCGGATATTGTGGCTCCCGGTTCTAATATTATTTCCTGCGGTACCATGAAAAATTACCAGCGGTACCGCTATAATTTACTCAATAATCCCCGAAATGATTATTCCAGTCTAATGTATACCGTCAAGAGCGGAACCTCTATGGCAACGCCCATTGTGTCGGGTGCCATTGCGCTACTGCTTTCCAAATATCCTAAGATGACAACCAAAGAAGTAAAGCTGAAATTAAGGGAAAGTGCCGTAGATTTAGGCTATCCCTGGTCAAAACAGGGATGGGGTCTGTTAAATATCCCCCGTCTGTTACAGTAATACGAAGTTTAAAAGGTATAGATAAGAGGATACCCTCGAAACAATGCTTCTGACATTATTTCGAGAGTATCCTCTTTTTAGTTGTCTGGTTAACAAAAATGCTATGCCCGTATCCGGTTTTTCTAAGGTTAACACCTTTCCGGTACAAGACAGCATGTAAGCTTACAAATCATATTAAAATTTCTTATACATCTCTTTCTTGGTACCACATACCGGACAGTGATCCGGAGCACCATCCAGCACCGTATGACCGCAGATTGGACAGATATAAACGGACTCTAATTCCATATCTTTACCTTCTTTTGCGGCATTCTGGGCCTGGCTGAATAAATCTGCATGGATTTTTTCTGCTTCCAGTGCATAGTGGAATGATCTCTGTGCACCTTTTTCCTCCTGGAATTCAGCAGCATTCAGATATACGGGATACATTTGATCTACTTCATGAAGCTCACCGTTAATCGCTCCCTGTAAATTGTCAACGGTCTTACTGCCCCCGAAAACTGCACCGGCTACTACTGTTGCATCTGCCGTGTCCCCGCCGATTTCTTTAAAATGGTTATTGGCGTGAACTCTTTCAGCAAAGGAAATAGCCTCAAAGAGTTTCGCTATATTAGGAAAACCTTCCTTTTCTGCTGCCGCACCCCAGGTAAGATATCTCATATGAGCCATACTTTCTCCGCCATAAGCTGAATGCAAAAAATCACTGGTCATTGCGTTTTTAACTGCCATAATATACCTCCATTTAAAATGATAAAATATTTAAATTTTTGATAATTCCCATTTTATAGTATTCGTTCATATTTTCCGTTTATACAAATTCCCCGGCTAATTTCTCCAGTGTGTTTTGTTCAAGCCTGGTGTCTACAAGGGGTACCCCTGCTCTTAAAACCTGGTTTCTTCCATGGAAATCCGTTTTATCTTCCCGGTATATTATACCAATGGGAATTTTATCGCCAAATTCCAGGGCTTTTACAAATGCCGCTCCTTTATCCGCCGGATTATAATCGTCCTCTAAATGATAGACTCTGCTCTTGTAATAACCAAAGGTATTGACTTTATTAAAACTGATACAGGGCTGTAAAATATCAACGATAGCATAGCCCTTATAACTGATTGCTTCCTTCATCACAGACACCAGATGCGCTGTATCCCCGCTGAAAGCCCTGGCTACAAAACCGGCTCCGGCTGATATCGCCATTAATATGGGATTAAAAGGTGTATTACTGTTTCCATTTATCTGGACATCCGTAATATGCCCTTCTCCTGAAGTCGGGGATGCCTGGCCTTTTGTAAGTCCATATATCTGGTTATCATGTACAAAATGGGTAATATCAACATTCCGCCGGATATTATGCAGAAAATGATTTCCGCCTTCTCCATAAGAATCACCGTCTCCGGTATCTACAATAACCGTCAGGTTTTCATTTGCTATTTTAGCGGCAGCTGCTGCCGGTAAAGATCTGCCGTGCAGACCACAGAAACGGTTCGCACTGATATACTGAGGTGTTTTAGCCGCCTGGCCGATACCACCAACCATAAGTACATCCTCCGGTGTTTTCCCCAGTTCCTCCAATGCCGTTTTTAAACACTTTAAAATATTAAAATTACCGCAGCCCGGACACCAGGCTGTTTCATAAGTGCTGAATGTATCCATATTAATACAGGCCCCCTTTCCATATTCTCTGCGCAATTTCTTCGCCGGAAATCTGCCTGCCGTCATATTTTAATATACTGGAAGTGCATGTGATCCCGGTTGTTTCCCGTATCAGGCCGCCTAACTGTCCCGTTGCATTCTGTTCCACGTTAATTATGTATTTTGCAGAAGCAGTTAGTTCTTTTAACTTTTTAACCGGCAGAGGATAAACATCTCCAAATACCAAGGCTCCATATTTTCCTGGTTCCTTCTCATTCAATCGTTCTACCGCTTCAGCCAGAGGGCCGTAGGTCGATCCCCAGCCTAACAATAAAACGGTGCATTCTAAAGCTCCGAGGAAATCCGGTTCGATTAATTCCTCCTCCAGCTTTATTAATTTTTTCATTCGTTTATCCATCATATCCGTACGGACTTTGGCGGATTCCGTAATGAAACCATATTCATCATGTTCGTCACTGTCGGCGGAAACCAGATGTTTCGATTTACCGGGTATTAATCTGGGTGAAATACCATCCTCTGTTAAACGGTATCTTAAGTACTCGCCCTGGATTTCCTCCGGAGCAGAAGGTTCTGCTACTTCTATATTCGTAAAATCATAAGGTTCCACCGTTGCAGTCGTATCTCCCAGATACTGGTCACTTAAAAGTATAACCGGCAGCTGATACTTTTCTGCCATATGAAAAGCCCTTATGGTCTGGTAAAAAGCATCCTTATGATTCCTTAATGCAATCACCATTCTTGGAAATTCACCTTGTGCAGCGGAAATGACAAATCTTAAGTCACTCTGCTCCGTCCTGGTAGGAAGACCGGTTGCAGGGCCGGGACGCTGAACATCCACAGCAACCAAAGGTATCTCCGCAATTCCTGAAAATCCCAGAGCTTCTACCTTCAGACAAAAGCCTCCGCCTGAAGTTCCGGTCATCGCCCGGGCTCCGGCATAGGAAGCTCCTAAGGCCATGTTAATAGCGGCAATTTCATCTTCGGCCTGTTCTACTACAATACCGGTTTCATTGCTTTTCGCTGCAAGGTACTCCATTACTGCTGTGGAAGGAGACATGGGATAGGCGGAATAAAACCGCAGGCCCGCAGCAATGGCTCCCATTGCCAGTGCTTTACTTCCTGATATCAGCATCCAGTCCTTAAATTGACCTTCCATATGTTCAAATCTTTTATCTACACTGTCATAACCTGACTTTATCGCTTTTAGATTAACCTCCAGATAGGTATCTTTAACGGAGGTTTTCATGACCTCCTGTGCATATTCCAGGGATTCTCCGAATAATTTAAGCACGGCTCCCACGGCAATACTGCCGGAAACCCTGACATTACCCAAATCCTTAGCCATCTTATCCATATCCAGTTTTATTATCTTTTCTCCCTGAGCTGATAAACTGCTGTCACATAAAATAAAACCTCTTTCCTTCAGCTTATCTTTATGTAATTCAATTGTTTCATCATTTAAGGCAATGATTCCGTCTAATTCATCATTATGTGAAGTGATTACTTCCGTTCCGAATCGAAGCATTGAGAAATTATGACCTCCTCGGACACGGGACATAAAATCTCGAATAGTAAATACAAAATATCCGGATTTTTTTAATGTCTTTTCTAAAATGGCTACCGTTGTGTCAATACCCTGTCCGGCAGCTCCTCCAACTAATATATTGTACATCGCTTTCCTCCTTTTCTAAAAACTTACAATAATTATACTTTAACCATCAAAAATATACAACATTAAAACCTATTATTTCTGCTATTTTTCATTATTCGTTTTTATTATTATAATTAATAAGAAATTAACTATTTTTTTCAATAATTATTTGTACATTAATAACTATATTATCCTACGTCCAATTGTATGCAGGCTTTTTCCATTTATAATACAGGCTAACCATGTCCTTTTATTTCCTCCTTTGTTTTATATTGTCGTTAATTGCGATAAATACAGTATGTTTTTTTATAGAATTATAGGAAATGAGGCAAGCATAATTTCATATGATACATTGTAATAACAAATAGGAGGCTCTTACATGAGTGATTTAGCAGCAACAAATTGCGGTATAGGTTGTAACAACGGAGGATTCGGTGGCTCTTGGATCATTATAATCCTGTTACTGTGCTGTTGTAACGGTAATAACGGTTTGTTTGGAGGCGGCTTTGGCAATAATGGATGCGGAAATGATGGATGCGGTTCCATCATCTGGATCATCTTAATCCTTTGCTTATGCGGCGGTAACAATTTCTGTTAATTATCATTACAAAGTCTTCGGTTCATATGAATCAGAAAAAAAAGCTGCTGTTAGCAGCTTTTTTTTCTGTTATAATCACCTCTATCTTCTATTCCACTCCTGCCTTTGATTAAGCCTTAACTGCTTAATTCTCTCATAGCAGTCCGGGTCAATTTCATATACGGAATTATCGTCTATAATTAAGTCTTCTGAAGATTTCTCACTCCGTTCCCTTCTGGTATCACCAGCAGCATGATATGGCTTACTTTGTGAGTTTCTCTGCATTGGATATTCATTACTTTTATTATAGTCATAATAATTTGGCATAGTAACCTCCTTGTATATTAAATCTACTGTAAACTGGTAAATTAATTACTCTTGTCGTTGGATGTAAATTAATTTATCAATCCATACAATATATGAATTAATTTATCGAAATGTCCGTAATAGATATTGATTACATGAATCTTTTCTTATATACTAAGTCTATTAAAAGTTTGAGGGTATTACCCGAACTTTTAAAACAAGACTAAAAAGTAATAACACAAAAAGAAAACGAGGTGATCATTATGTCAGGTTCTATCTATGGATCCATGTTTAAAATTTCCACCTGGGGCGAATCCCATGGCAAAGGCATCGGTGTTATAGTGGATGGCTGTCCTGCCGGATTAACTCTAACGGAAGAAATGATACAGAGCTATTTAAACCGGCGCAGACCCGGACAGACAAAATATGCAACTCCCAGAAAAGAAAGCGACACGGTAGAAATCCTGTCCGGCATTTTCGAACAGAAAACAACCGGGACTCCCATATCCATGGTGGTTATGAATACCAACCAGCATTCCGCAGATTATTCAGATATTGCAAATTATTACCGTCCCGGACATGCCGACTATACCTATGATTCGAAATACGGTTTCCGTGATTACCGGGGCGGCGGAAGATCTTCCGGCCGCGAAACAATAGGAAGGGTTGCGGCAGGTGCCGTTGCCATGGCAATTTTAAGCCAGCTGGGCATAAGCGTCTGTGCTTATACAAAATCCATCGGTGCCATATCAATTGATTACAAAAACTGTAATCGGGATAATATATTATCCAGTCCTTTAGCTATGCCGGATTTACAAGCCTCGGAAGCTGCCCAGGCTTTACTTGATGAAAAGATAAAAGAATCCAATTCCGTCGGTGGTATTATTGAATGTATTATCAGTGGTATGCCTGCAGGGGTGGGGGAACCCGTATTTGAGAAACTGGATGCTAATATTGCAAAAGCCATTCTGTCTGTCGGTGCAGTAAAAGGTATTGAATTCGGCTCCGGATTCGAAACCGCTAATATGACGGGTTATCAGAATAATGATAAGCTTTATTATAACGACGGCGGCAAAATGATAAAAGCAACCAATCATGCCGGAGGTATTTTAGGCGGAATCAGTGACGGAACCGAAATTATATTCCGGGCAGTCATTAAACCAACTCCTTCCATTGCACAGACTCAGGATACCATTACAAAATCCGGCAGTAACATAAAAGTTAATATAAAAGGCCGCCACGATCCGATTATCGTCCCCAGGGCTGTTGTAGTGGTGGAAGCTATGACCGCTGTTACTCTTGTTGATCTGCTTTTTATGAGTATGACCTCGAGAATGGATAATCTCATAAAATTTTTTACTCCCTGACATATATCTGCTCTGCTAATTATAGAGCACATAACTGTCATCCGGACGGCTGATTTATAATAATACATTATATATAGAAAGAACGCAGTGATCCATACCGGAATAAAGTGGACTCCACGTTCTTTTTTTTCGGTTTTTACTAAGGTTTTGCCTGATTTTTCAGCGGTCAGGGACCTTTTATCCCCGTTTTGTTATTTATGCAGAAAAATTCGTATATTTTATCTAATAATTTATTGACATGGAAAAGATTACGTGTATAATAAATAATGTCGTTTGTTTAGCAAGACTAAACTTAAAGTTTATTTTTATTAAGGAGGCACATTGTGAAGATTGGAGAAAAGATCAAGGAACTGCGTGTTCTTAAAAGCTTAACCCAGGAAGAACTTGCGGACAGGGCAGAATTGTCCAAAGGATTTATATCACAACTGGAAAGAGACTTAACCTCCCCTTCCATCGCTACCCTGGTAGATATACTGCAATGCCTGGGCACAAATCTGGAAGAATTTTTTTCGGATACTCCTTCTGAGCAGGTTGTTTTTAAAAAATCTGATTACTTTGAAAAATACGACAGTGAATTAAAAAATGAAATCAAATGGATTATACCAAATGCACAGAAAAATATGCTGGAACCGATTCTTTTAACTCTTGATCCCGGAGGCTCAACCTATCCGGATAATCCTCATGAAGGCGAAGAATTCGGTTATGTATTAAACGGCAGTATAACCCTACATATTGGAAACAAAACTTTCAAGGCAAAAAAAGGTGAATCTTTTTACTATAAAGCCGGTAAGAAGCATTTTATTACCGCCTCGGAAAAACAAGGCGCTACTCTGCTATGGATTTCCACACCCCCTAATTTCTAGAAAGTAATTCCGTATAATAAATGATACCAAGGAGGATATTATATGGCTGGTAATAAGCTGATTAATCTAATTGATATAACAAAATCTTATGATGGCAATACGGTACTGGATTCACTGAATCTTTATATCCGTGAGAATGAATTCCTAACTCTTTTAGGCCCCAGCGGCTGCGGAAAGACAACCACACTCCGCATTATAGGCGGTTTTGAGAATCCGGATTCCGGTAAGGTGATTTTCGACAATAAGGATATTACAAAGCTTCCTCCTAATGAAAGACAGTTAAACACCGTGTTCCAAAAGTATGCTTTATTCACCCATATGACAATAGCGGAAAACATCTCTTTTGGCTTAAAAATAAAAAAACAAAGCAAAGCTTATATACAGGATAAAATTAAATATGCCCTTAAGCTGGTTAACTTAGAGGGTTTTGAAAACCGAACCCCGGATTCCCTAAGCGGCGGCCAGCAGCAGCGTATTGCCATAGCCAGGGCCATTGTAAACGAACCAAAGGTACTGCTTTTGGATGAACCTCTGGGAGCTCTGGACTTAAAACTCCGTCAGGATATGCAGTACGAACTTATCCGCTTAAAGAATGAACTTGGTATTACCTTTATTTACGTAACCCATGATCAGGAAGAAGCACTGACCATGTCCGATACCATCGTAGTCATGAACCAGGGTTATATCCAGCAGGTAGGAACTCCGGAAAATATATATAACGAACCCAAGAACGCTTTCGTAGCAGATTTTATCGGGGAAAGTAATATTCTCCATGCCACTATGATTGAGGACAAACTGGTTAATATCCTTGGCACTAACTTTCCCTGTGTCGATATCGGCTTCGGCAGAAATAAACCTGTGGATGTGGTAATCCGCCCTGAGGATATCGATCTTGTAAAACCGGGGGAAGGACTGATGAACGGCCGGGTTACCTCCCTGCTCTTTAAAGGTGTCCATTATGAAATGGATGTTATGGCCGGAGGTCACGAATGGCTGGTTCACAGCACGGATCTGGTTCCGGTGGGCAGTGAAGTAGGTATCTCTGTCAATCCATTTGATATCCAGATCATGAATAAACCGGAATCCGAAGATGAAGAGGCGGTGATTTTGGATGAACAGTAAAAAATGGCTGTCCTACCCTTATATCCTGTGGATGGCTGCCTTTATCATTATTCCGTTACTAATGATAATATATTACGGTTTTACCGCCCAGGACGGTGGTTTTACCATCAGTAATCTGACCCTGATATCCGATCCGATTAACCGTAAAGCACTATGGCTATCCTTAAAACTGTCCATTATCAGTACTTTATTATGCCTGGTCTTAGCTTACCCCGTAGCCCTGATTCTACATAACATGAAATTAAAAAGTAATTCTTTTATTGTTATGATTTTCATTTTACCTATGTGGATGAACTTTTTGCTCCGGACCCTGGCCTGGCAGAACATTCTGGAAAAGACAGGTGTTATTAATACTTTTTTGAATCTGCTTCATCTGCCTAATGTTAATATAATTAATACACCGGCAGCCATTATATTCGGTATGGTTTATAACTTTCTACCCTTTATGATTCTGCCTATTTATAATGTATTGATCAAAATAAGCGATGATATTACCAATGCTGCCAGAGATTTGGGTGCCAACAGTATACAGACCTTTATTAAAATTATACTTCCCCTCAGCCTTCCCGGCGTAATCAGCGGCATTACCATGGTTTTTGTGCCTTCCCTCACTACCTTCGTAATCTCTGAAATCTTAGGCGGCAGTAAAGTTGTTTTAATCGGTAACATCATAGAACAGCAGTTTAAGACCATTAATAACTGGCACACCGGTTCCGGACTGTCTCTGGTTCTAATGATCTTTATATTAATCAGTATGGCCGTACTCGCCAAATACGATAAGGAAGAGGAGGGCAAAAGTGTATGGTAAAAAAATTACTGCAAAGGTTCTATC
>JAEZSL010000424.1 GCA_023443925.1 Bacillota bacterium
AGTACTTCAATTCTGCGGAACACCGCATACCCTTTATTTACATTGAATACACCTTCCAGGGTCTGCTTCTGGCTTACATTAAATTCCTTGTCCTTCTCTTCCGAATAAATTCTGTCTCCGGCTTCAAACAGTCTGGCATCAATATAACCGTATTCCTCATCACTATAATAAATATCCGTCGGTACAAAAACATATTTCACTTCGCCGTTTTCCTTAAAGGTTTTTTTTACCACTCCTGTACTTCCGCTGTCACCGCCTTCTGTAAAATAAGTAAGCGGAATCTGAAAGAAATCTTTTTCCACAATAGAGGAGACGGGTATCTTTAGTCCCTTCGCCGAATTAACAGCTATCTCTACTTCAATAAATCTTTGGTTTAAATAGCGGACCATATATTTATTTATATCAAGTCTGGCATAATAGTCGGCACCTTTCTGGGTTATGGTAATCGGTGCATTGGTAGATAAGCCATCATCGGAGAAAGTTATTTTAACACTTTCTTTGTCCGCAAGTTTATTGTACTGTTCTTTGCTTAAGGGTATTAAAATACTCCATTCGTCACTTTTAACAATTTTATATACGGCACTTCCCTTTTCAATCAAATCCATGGTACGAAGCTGGGTTCTCTTATACTCATCTGTTTTAAAATTATCTGCCGTTACTGCATCTAAGGATAAATTCTCATAATTATCAATGTTATATGTAATAATCCCGCTGGATTTTGATTTCATAACCTTAAGGGAACTGCTTGTCCCGTTTTCTTCCAGTACTGTCTGGAGTTTAGCCAGCATACCGTCGTTTACAAGCTCTAAAACAGCGTTCTCCATATCATACTTAAAATTATAAACCGACTGGTAATTACTGTCCTGATAATTCTTTTTAAAATTAAAAATATCTTTTTTAAATTCAGAGGTATCATCTTTCGATAAAACAATGGCATTCTCTCCATTACCGATTAAATCATAGGAATCCTTATTCCCATCCACGGAATAAATTGTTGAGTTTTTAGAAACTCTGTCTCCATCACCATGATAATAACTGATATATCCTGCTGTATCCGTGCTAATTACTTCTTCATCTCTGAAAATCAAACCGGTAAAAACATTATCATCTGAGGTAGAACCTTCCTGAACCTCATATATAGTCAAATGGTCTTTTGTCATATATATATATACACTGATTAATACATAAATAAAAATAATCAGAAAAACGATAACTCCAATATTAATACTTTTACGCTTTCGGTATTTCGTAACTTTTTTGCCTGAACTCAAATACAACAGCCTCCTTTTCATTTCTTATATATTATACTTTTAATTGAATCATAATGAAAGACCTAATTTACTTTTTTAGAAAATAGGATTAGGAATATTAAGCATAAAAATTGGTAACAATAATTAATGCAACAAAAAGGAGGTAACCAATTGAAAACAGTAGACTATATAGCATTGTGTTTAGTTATTATCGGAGCCATCAATTGGGGCTTAATCGGATTTTTGGGATTCGACCTGGTAAGAGTAATTTTTGGTGACATGACATGGATATCAAGAGTTATATATGCCCTGGTCGGTATCGCCGGATTATATGCATTAAGCTATTTTGGAAGACTGCGTAACGAATAAGAAAGCGCAGGTTCTTATTAAGATGGATCTACTCTTACGAATAAACAGCGGCACACCAGGTGCCGCTGTTTATTCGTACATAAGAATTGAATCTTTTGATATTATTATTTATTTACAGAGAAACAACAATTTTATTCTTAACGGGTTCAGGTAAATCAGATTCATTCAAGGATACACTGATTATAAAATCTATATTAAATTCATTCGAAATATGTTCTAGTTTCTCAAGGATTAAGGAGATATTTGGCCCTTCGGAATAAGCAATTTTTAAGAAACTGTCCACATAAATTGCTTCCAGATCGTGATCCTGGGATAGGAGTCCGCAGATAAAGCCGATAAATTCACTATAATTTTCAATGCAATAATCTTTCACGTTAATTAATCTTATCCTATTACTTAGTTCGTACATATGCTTGTTGCTTTTGTCAAGATAAACAATACTGCCTTTCGCCAACCTCACTGCGGAGTTAGCTTTTTCAATTAAAACCTTGGTCTTGCCTTTACCTTTTTCGCCTGCAATAATCTGTATCATCGTAATCTCCTCCTTAAGATGTGTACAAAATTGTGTGATATGTATAAATAAATAATTAATATAATTTAATTATAGTATAATATCACTCAAAAAACAACCAAAAAATAGAAAGTGTTACTTAATCTTTTCTAATAAATGTGTCATTTGTGTAAACAGACTATTACCACTGTCTGCTTGTAATATTAAGGAGATATATGCTTTATCCCTGTTATCCTTGCTGTATAAAATAAGGCAATTTCCGGCTTTACTTGTTGTACCGGTTTTTCCGCCCACTACGGTAACACCGTCCGGAGACTTTTCCGTACCTTTTAAGTAGCGGTTTGTTGTGGCAAATTCTTTCGTCACTTCTTCACCGTTAATATTAGTGTAGGTTGCTGTATAGCTTTCTTCATTAACAATAGATATAAACTTATCGTATTTTAGCAATTCATTAAAAATTAAATATAAATCGTATGCCGTTGTATAATGATTATCATCATGTAAACCATGAGGATTTAAAAAGTTTGAATGTACGGCACCAATACTGACAGCCGTTTCATTCATTTTTTTTGAAAAACCTTCTACCGTCCCCCCAATATGTTCCGCCAGGGCTATTCCTGCATCGTTACCGGAATAAATCAGCAGACAGTTTAATAAAGTCTCCAAACTAACTTTATCGCCTTCTTTAAATCCGCATAATTTAGCTCCGCTTTCCGTAATATGGGAAGCATTATAACTAACGGTAGCAATTTCGGATAAATCGGCCTCCTTTAAAATTACAAGTGCTGTAATTAACTTTGTAAGACTGGCCGGAT
>JAEZSL010000425.1 GCA_023443925.1 Bacillota bacterium
TTAATGGTATCATCTTCTTCAAAATCATCATCCATAAATGCCTGGTTTAAATTCGCTGCTGCTTGTTTCTTTTCTATAATTTTATTTTTATATTTTCTTAATTGACGTTCAATAATTTCTTCCACTAAGTCAATTGATACATACATATCATTACTTGTTTGTTCCGCACGTACCATACTGCCTTTCATGGGTATGGTTACTTCTATTTTCTGCCTTTCTTTTTCAACATTCATTGTTACATGGATTTCAGTATCAGGAGTAAAATATCTCTCGAGTTTTCCTATTTTTTCGTAGACAGCTGTTTTAAGACCCTCAGTCACCTCAATATTTTTACCGCTAATAATATAACGCATAATGATCAACTCCTTTTGACTTTCTTGTAAAACTTTGTACCAATATTATACCACAAACCGCCAAAGGTGACAAGCTATTTCCGGCCAGATGTAATTTCTTATTTATAATTATCCTTATTATTTACATATTCACCTATTATTTTACCTAAAAATCGCATAAATTGCAATTTTTAGCCCAGTAATTGCTAATTGTACAACATATTTCTTATTTTTTTGACAATATCAAATAACGGCTAAATTCTGTATTCCATAGTGGTTTTTACCATTTTTATCATTACTTACAAAACAAATATTCGCGCTTGACAGCTTGTACACATATGGCAATGGTGGTTATTACCTGTGGATAATGTGGATAACTCAGTGTATAACTTCTTTTTCGTATAGAAACAGGCTTTTTTAATGTGGATAACTTTTGGATAAATGCACATAGGTGAATGCGCTTGTCCCCACCTGTAAATGTAAGGAATATGATTTTGTGCAGTTTGTATACACGATAATTTGTCAAGCATTTAATTCTTCCCGGTAATTCCATCTTGAGAAATAGTTTTGTTTTAACAAAATTCATACAATTTTCGAATCATTAGACTTCTTTATATATTATGTCTAATATTGACTGATAAATTCAGGTAACCAGTAAATGATGCATTAGATGCTGAGGAGCTCCGGCAGCAGTGGAATTCTTACTTAAGTGCTTTATTCACATCCCCCGTAGGTTTCTTCTCACAAGAGAAACTTTCCATCGTATGTGAAAAAGATGCCGGCTATGTATTCATTACATAGCCGGCATCTTTTTTAATTTTATATTTTTATGTATATTATATTATTAATTCAAAATTCTTCTTGCTTTATATGGTGTACGGTAATCAATATTGGAAGTCTTGATACCATCTCTGGGATTACTTGCATGCACTACTCTGCCGCCGCCTATGTACATTGCAACATGGCTTACATTACCGCTGCCGTTCCGGTAGAATATCAGGTCACCGGCCTGCAGACTGCTTAAACTTACTTCTTTACCGGCTGACTGAGACTGACTGCTGGAAGTTCTGGAAATATTATAACCATAATGTGAGTATATGGACTGTACAAACCCGGAACAATCCGCACCATTCGTTAAGCTTGTCCCTCCATAGACATAAGGGTTACCGACAAAATTAAGTGCATAACCTGCAACTTCACTTCCTGAGGAGCTGCTGCCGGAACTGCTGTCGGCATAGTTGCTGCCAGAGTTACTGCCTGTGGAAGAATTATTTTTGCTGCTCTCTGATTTCTGTGCATTATTCTCAGCCTGTGATTTTTCTGATGCTTCTCTTTGTCTTTTCGCTTCCTGTTCCTGAGCCAGTTTTTCCAGACGTTCTGCTTCTGCCCTTTTCGCTTTTTCTTCAGCCTCTAATTTAGCCTTTTCTTCTTCGATAGAAATTGCATACTTGAACTCAACATCCGGTATAACTAAATCTCTGGATACAAAGCCTGTAATCTGTTCTACGGAACCTTCGCCCGTATCATCTACGTCAATGAGGATTTCAATCCATTCATCATATTCTTTTGTTATGTAATATTTTTCCCCCTGGGGGATTAAAGCTACGATGTCCGTATCCGTTCCCTGTCCTTCTCTGACACGGAGGGTTTCCGTATTAACAATGACAAACTTGCTTGCTACTTTATCAATCAATTTTTCTGCTTCAGTTCCAATTGCTAAAAATTCAGATTTTATATAACCGTCAACCTGACCGGAATGAATTCTTACCCAGTCACCATCTGTCTCAAGGATGTCTGCTGCACAGCCCGGATATAACTTACCTACAACTTCACTTTCCTGATCCGCCTTGCTTCTTATGTTAACATAGCTGCTTTCACTGGCGATAGAAATTCCCAGATTAGCATATGGGGATTCCACCTTGGTTATATCTTCATCTTCATTACTTTCTTCCGTCTCTGTAGTTTCGAGACTTAAATTTACGGCTTTCTTACTTTCCTTTGAAAAGGTTTCCAGTAATTCTTCCGCCTCTCCCGTGTCTTTATCTGCCGTGGCAGTATAATAATTATCTAAGACAGGCGTAATACCTGCAATTCCTTTATCCGATGTACTCGTTGCTGCTTTCGCTGTGATGCTGCCGTAAGAGAAAGAAAGCAGTAATGCTGTGGCACATAAGGATGCTTTGACAGCAATTCCCTTTATCATGTGAAAAGTGACCTCCTTGTAAGTTCATATGAATGTAATAAACCATTCATAATAAGTCATCATCTGTTCCGTTTTTCTACGTAAATGTTACAAATCTGTTAAATACACTGAGGTCATTATATCAAATCATTCTACTCCTGTCAACCTAAATATGGTAAAAATCCTAGCGTTTTTTAATCATTATCACGAAATCATATTGATTTTTTTAACATTTTCGTACAATTTAGTTAATCAGAGTTTATTTAAGTACTTTTCTACTCCTGTAATTGAAATTGCTCCATCAGAAGCTGCTGTTATAATCTGTCTTAACTCCTTTGTACGGACATCTCCGGCTGCAAAAACACCTGCAATATTGGTTTCACAATTTTCTCCGGCAATAAGGTAACCGGCACCGTCGGCCTGCACCGATGTTTTATATACTTCGGAATTCGGTATATTTCCAACCGCGATAAATATTCCATCAATGGCAAGCTCCGTATTCTCTTCTGTCTTAAGGTTTTTAACCGATATCTTTTCAACCTGATCTTTTCCGTTTATTTCTTCAACGACACTATCCCAGAGTATCTCCACATTTTCTAAAGAAAGCAGCTTATTGATATAGCTTTTTGCCGCTCTGAACTCATGTCTTCTGTGAATTACATAAACCTTTTTGCATAATCTGGCCAGGAATATGGCATCCTCCACCGCCACGTCACCGCCGCCTACAACTGCTGTTACTTTATTCCGGAAAAAGGCTCCGTCACAGGTAGCACAATAGGACACACCCATACCTGACAATCTCGTTTCTCCTTCAAGTCCCAGTTTGCGGGGATTGGCTCCGGTAGCAATAATTGCTGTTTTGCTCTTATAAACATTTCCGTCTTCCAAAGTTATATGCTTGATTCCATCTTCATCCTTAAAATCAACAACTTCTCCGGTGATAAACTTCATATCCATGCGGTCACAGTGTTCCCTGAATTTCATACCTAATTCAAAACCGCTGATACCGGGGATACCAGGATAGTTATCCACCTCATAGGTATTGATAATCTGTCCGCCGCTCATGGGAGCTTTCTCTATAATAATGGTATCCAGTTCCGCTCGTCCCGCATATAAAGCCGCGGCAAGACCGGCGGGGCCGGAACCCATTATAATTAAATCATAAATCTTATCCATATCATTGTCCTCCTGTCAAATTATCCGGTCTTTTTTTACCGGATAGATACTTTTTGTTATTATTTTTATTAGAATTTACTTTTAGAAACTACTTATTTTAGAACTTTTTATTTTTTTAAACCTTCTTGCTTTATTGTATTTTAAATTTTAAACTCTTACTTTATTGCAGGCTTTTTTTATTTAAACCTTCTTGCTTTATTGCAGGCCTTTTTTATTTAAACCTTATTACTTTATTGCAGGCCTTTCTTATTTAAACCGGATTACTTCATTGCAGAGCTTTTTTATTTAAACCTGATTACTGTATTGCAGGCCTTTATTTATTTGTACCTTATTTCTTTATTACAGCCCTTTTTTAACCTATTTCATAGCAGTCTTTCCTCTTATAGAACTTTCTTGCTTTTAATCATCTTTTTAGTACTTTAGTCATATATCTCTATTTTTTAATATAACCGGTATCTTCCCCATTCTCTTTATGCTATAATGGGTTAGTACTTTTTTTATTCTTGCTTCAGATATCATATAATTTGGGATTGTATTATAAAACCTTCCTATTATAGTATTACCGCTTTAGCCACTAATTTCAAAACCGATATTATTATAACACATTATATTAAATAATAAAATTCCTATTCTTTATCTTGTGACTTAGTTACCAACCGATAACCGTGAAAGGGGAAATTGTTTATGGATATAGCAATGCTTTCGATGTTACAGAGCCAGTCAAAAATCTTAACCGATGTGAATACCGCCTTACTTGGTAAAAATCTTGATACCGTAGAAGAATTAGGCGATGGCCTGGTTAAGATGATGGAACAATCCGTCACACCTTATTTAGGACAGAATATTGATTTAAAAATATAATTTCGGTCAGAATATTGATTTGATGTTATAATTTCTATACATTAAAAGCCTGCAGGCTTATACCGGCAGGCTTTTTTAAATTTGTTAATTTTATAATGCTATAATTGTCATATACATACGTATCACTTCATTTTAAACATCCGCACAATGGTATAAAAATTCTCTGCACTTTGCTCAGGTGCTTGTGCTGCATATAATTCATTTATAATCATCAAGGCGACACAGACGAAGATAGCTATAATTAAGCTGGCAGAAATAAGCCTTCTTACTTTTACAGGTTCTTCATAATTGCTGCTAAGACTTATATCCCCTTCCTGAGTATAATATGTGGCCTGGGAACGGTCCGCAAAGCTGCCTGCACCTTTTCTTCTGAATATAGCTTTCACATGCTCCCACCTGCCGGAGTTTTTAGCAATGGTACGGAAAACGATAAAAGCCAAAATGGAAGTAAAGAGAGCTGTCAATCCGTAACTTCGTATTACATAACCAAAATCCATATTTTCCAAAAGGCCGGAACCCATGGAATTTATCAATTCATCTGCGTTATATTGGTCTGACCCATACAGCGCTTCCAGTACTTTAAACAAGGTCGGATACAGCGCCATTACCAGCACCGATGTTCCATTTATAAGAAAGTGGACAATCATGGTGGATAGGATGGAATCTGTAGCCTCAATAAGCAGGGCAAATACGATACCCATTGCAAAAGCATAGGAGAATTGGTTCAGGTTACCATGAATGATGCCAAATAAAAAGCCGCTTAAGAAAATCCCTTTAAGTGCACTTACTTTACTATACTCATTGTAAAAAATGCCGCGGTAAACGGATTCTTCCAAAATACACGGTATCAGCGCTATCATGAGAAGACTTAGCAGAAAACCGTTTTTGGATATAATATTATTCATAAAATCTGTCGTGTCGTTCTGCACATAAAGCATGGACAAGGCATTAATCAGGTTCATTAACGGTGAAATCAGATAGGCAAATATGACGATCAGGATTATATTGGATATTCTGATACCTTTAAACCGTATTGCCTGAGCCAAATTCACTTTCTGAGTTATGAGATAAACTGCTGAGGGAATGACCAGCACAATCTGGGACAGCAAAAGCACAATAAAATAATTATCCGTATATTCAACAACCCAGGGCATAACAAGGGAACCTGCTATAGACATAAGAACCGTGGCCAGAAATACCAGGTTCACTGATTTAACTCTACTCATTAAGCTTTACACCTGCTCTTCATCAATTTTCTTTACCAATACATTTAACCACACTTCATCCCCGTTTTCATTTCTCACATCGGTGCTTTTCCAGATTTCAAGCAGATTCAGTTCCGGAAATCTGCTAATGATATCTTTCATTTCTTTTGATTTAAAATCATTAAAATACCGGCCGTTGCGGAACCCTGAAAATTCGCCGTGCTTAAAGGACATATATAATACTCCGCCAGGTTTTAAGCATTTGATTACTTTGCGGAAGATTTCTTCAAATTCATCCGGTGTAGTATGTAATAAAGAAGCACATGCCCAAATTCCGTCGAATACCTCATCAAAATCCAGTTCTGAGAATTGCATCTGAAGAACATCCTGTCCGATATGTATGGATGCCAGTTCACATAATTCCCCGGATCCATCCACTGCAGTTACACCAAAGCCTCTATCGATCAGATACAGACTGTCTCTTCCTGAGCCGCAGCCTAAATCCAACACTTCTCCGCCTTCTGGTAAAAATGCGATAAATTTATCCAGCATATCTCCCATATCCAATTCTACTGTACTTTCAAAGTATAAATTCGCGTACTTATTATAATAGTCTATCGAGTCCAACAAAACCCTTCCTTTCAAATCCAAAACATTCAGTTACAAACCGGCATTCTTATCTTTCTATTCTGGTTATTAATCTGCAATAGTAACATTATATCAAAGTTTCCGGGAAATATCCAGTAAATTACACCGGAATTTTATAGCAGCCGTTCCAAACTTTCCTTTTATCAGCCAGGAAAAATATAAATATCCGTAAAACCAAGCTATATCGCCCTTAATACAAAGCATATTCCATAGACCGGTACAGCCTGGCTTTGCTTCCTTATTACAAAGCATAATCTATAGACCGGCAGTACACGTCTGGTTTTGCTTCTTTATTACAATGAAGCGATTGCTTCAATCTCTATTAAAACATCCTTGGGCAGCCTGGCAACCTCTACACAGGATCTGGCCGGGCAGTTGTTTGTAAAATACCGGGCATATACTTCATTTAATGCTGCAAAATCATTCATATTCTTAATAAATACAGTAGTCTTAACGACATTATCCAGACTGGTGCCGCAATCATTTAGAAGAGCAGATAAACTTTTAAGTACACGTTCTGCCTGTACCTTAATATCTCCTTCTACAATATTGCCGTCCTCTGGGTTAATTGGAATAACACCGGACGTATAAATCATATTATTTATTTCTATCGCCTGGGAATAAGGACCGATTGCTGCCGGTGCATTGGTTGTACTAATGACTTTTTTCTTATTTGTATTCATGCTTAAATTACCTCCGTAAGTTATTTTTTCTATCAATTAACAATTATATACCAATTGTACATGGATTTCACTATAATTATGAAAGAATCTTTAGCAGGAGGAAATAATAGTTGTATCAAATTGTATAAAATAATGTTATAATATTTGGTAAACAGGCAGAGAGTAAAAATATTCACAGGAGTAAAAAAATATGTACAGTTTTAAGAGCAGGGTACGCTACAGTGAGGTTGACAGCGATAAAAAAATGGACATGTATTCCATTATAAATTATTTTCAGGACTGCAGTACATTTCAATCTGAAGATATTGGTATGGGACTGGCATATTTGGAGAAAAATAAACGTGTCTGGCTGATGAATGCATGGCAGATTAATGTGAACCGTTTTCCCGTTTTGGGCGAGGAAATTACCATAGCCACATGGGCTTACGATTTTAACAGTATGTACGGTTATCGGAATTTTACCATTCGCGATTCCAGGGGAGAGCTCGGAGCAGTTGCCAATTCTATCTGGGTATATGTTGATACCGATACTTATCGTCCTGTTAAAGTTACGGCAGAAGATATCAGAGGTTATGATCCAGAACAGAAATTTGATATGAATTATTCTCCTCGTAAAATCACACTGCCAAAAGACCTGGAAACCCTGTCCGGCTTCCCGGTCATTCGTTCCAACCTCGATACGAATAATCATGTAAACAACGGTCAGTATATTCGGATGGCAGAGGAATTTCTGCCGTATGGTTACCGGATAAAACAGATGCGGGCAGAATACCGGATGTCTGCGGTACTCGGTGATATTATTATACCCATGGTAAACAGCACAAAGGATACTTATACCGTGGTACTGGCTAATGCGGACAAAAAACCATATACTATTATAGAGTTTCAGCAACAGGAGGATTTATGATAAAATTAGGAGAAGTACAAACTCTGGAAGTAATAAAAACTACGGATTTCGGCATCTATCTGGCTGAACCGGGAAGCGACGCGGTAGATGCGGTACCTGCACCGGCTTCTAAAACAACCGTTCAATGGAAGAACCCTTATGGCAGCAGCCAGAAACGTCCCGGCCATAACCCACAGGCAAAGTATGACCCAAACAAGGTTCTTCTTCCGAAGAACCAGGTGCCGGAAGGTATAAAACCCGGCGACAGCCTTGAGGTATTTATCTATAAGGATTCAGAAGACCGTCCAATTGCAACCACTTCCATCCCGGTATTAACCTTGGGGAAAACCGCGCTTTTGCGGGTTAAGGAAGTAACTTCCATAGGAGCCTTTTTAGAATGGGGACTGGCTAAGGATTTACTGCTGCCCTTTAAAGAACAGACTGCCCGGGTTCATACCGGTGATGATGTCGTAGTCTCTCTATATATTGATAAAAGTGAGCGCTTATGTGCCACTATGAAAGTATATGATCTTTTGGACTGCAATTCCCCCTACAAAAAGGATGACCGGGTAATTGGGACCGTCTATGAAATCTTAGACAGTTTCGGTGCCTTTGTTGCCGTGGATAACCGGTATTGCGCCCTGATTCCTACCAAAGAACTGCACCGGACCTTAAAAGTTGGTGACAGTGTGGAAGCCAGAGTCACCCAGGTGAAAGAGGATGGAAAACTGGATTTAAGCATTCGCGAAAAATCCTATATGCAGTTGGATTCCGATGCGGAATTAATTTTCGAAAGACTAAAAGAAGCAGGCGGCTTTCTTCCCTATCACGATAAAACCGATTCGGAAACGATTAAAGACCAGTTCAGCTTAAGCAAGAATGCATATAAGCGAGCCATCGGAAGATTGATGAAAGAAGGCCGTATAACCATATCCGACACCGGCATTACAGAAATAAAACAATGATATCAAACAACATGATGAATCAAATCAGAAAACGGATGGCAGCGTAAAAGCTCCATCCGTATTTTCTTACTTCTTAATAAATCTCTTGTTTTACTGGTTATCTAAAAACCGCATCTTGGGATTCTGGCTATCTTTTAAAATGACCTTTTTGGGCTGAGGTTCCTCGTCTTTATAAAGGCTGCCCAGATTGTTTACAAGCTTATCCTTACAGGCTTTGCAAAATCTTCCGGTCCTGATCATGGTACCGCAGTTCTCACATTCAATACCAACGACGGAATCTTCCGAAAAAGCAAGCCTTTCTTCCCTGATCCATTTTTGTATCTGCATGGTGGAGACATCGTTTTCTTCCGCAACTTCCTGCATTCCTGCACCAGGATGATTATAAATGTATTCTTTAACAACCGCAAATTTCTCCTCCAGTAATTTTAGACACGCATTACATAAGGGGGGCTGCCCGCTGATATAATTATATAGTTTGCCGCAACTTTTACAATTTCGTACATCCATATCTTCATCCTCCTTAGAATCCTTTACCAATACATATACTTAGAAAATAGACTTCATTTATACCGTTA
>JAEZSL010000212.1 GCA_023443925.1 Bacillota bacterium
CTTTATGTGGTGGGATAAGGAAAATAATGGTCCTGTTTGGTGGTATGCTGCTGAGGAGTGGGTAACGGAAGCGGATACGAATGGCTTCAAATTTGTGGATTTTGAGGGCGGCATGTATGCGACTGCAATTGTGCCTGATTTTGATTACAATGAGGCTTTGAGAGCATACAATGGTATTAAGGATTGGATTGCAAAACATGAAAACTTTGCGCTAGACGAACGTCTGGGACACGAAACTATGTGGCATGTCACCGGTCCTGATCTTGCAAATTTCTTGGGTTATAAACAGGTTGAGTATTTCTTTCCGATTTGTGTTAAGAAAGATTATGTAAAGAAAGATCATGCAAAGCAATTATAATAATACAAAGTATCAAGTACCTGTTTAGAAATAATCTAAAGGCATGAAATTTACGTGCCTTTAGATTGATTAAAGATAAACTTTCTATACATAAATTTGATACAAAAATGGGGTTGCTGCTTTATAGATAAATTTACATCTATAAAACAGCGACCCATTTAAAAATGATTTATAAAATAGCTACTCATTTGATTTAAAAATGATTTATAAACAGCGACCCATTTAAAAACGATTTATAAAACAGCGACTCATATAATTTTAAATACGATTTATAAAACAGCGACTCATTAAAAACGATTTAGGAAAATTGCAACTACTAATGTACCCCTTGGATTAATCATGCAGGCAGTAGTTACATATCGTCCTCGCCGCGGTCAATCTGCATTACCTGTCTCTTTCGTGCGAATTCGTCACTATCTAAGTATTCGTCGTAAGTTGTAACCTTGTCAATTAATCCATTTGGTGTCAGTTCCATAATACGGTTAGCAATAGTCTGGATAAACTGATGATCCTGGGAAGTAAATAATATAACACCTGAGAACTTCATTAAACCGTTGTTCAATGCAGTAATGGATTCCATATCCAGATGGTTGGTCGGTTCATCCATGATAAGGACATTGGATCCAAGAATCATCATCTTGGATAGCATAACCCTTACTTTTTCACCACCGGACAGTACCCTAACCTTCTTAACGCCTTCTTCTCCTGCAAATAGCATACGTCCTAAGAACCCGCGGACATAGGTCACATCTTTCTCTGGTGAGAAAGGCATAAGCCAGTCTACAATTATATCATCGGTATCAAAATGCTTGGTATTGTCTTTGGGGAAGTAGGACTGAGTGGTTGTGATTCCCCATTTGTAATTACCTTCATCCGGTTCCATATCTCCTGAAAGAATACGGAATAAAGTAGTAGTAGCCTGGGTGTTAGGGCCAACAAATGCGACTTTATCTTCTTTGGTTATTGTAAAAGAGATATTATCCAGTACCTTCACACCATCAATGGTCTTTGAAAGATTCGTAACGGTAAGAACCTCATTACCGATTTCTCTGCTGGGTCTGAAATCGATGTACGGATACTTTCTGCTGGAAGGACGAATATCATCCAGTTCAATTTTTTCAAGTGCTTTCTTACGGGAAGTAGCCTGTTTGGATTTGGAAGCATTGGCACTGAATCTCTGGATAAATTCCTGTAATTCTTTGATTTTTTCTTCCTTTTTCTTATTGGCTTCCTTCATCTGCTTAACCATTAACTGACTGGATTCATACCAGAAGTCATAGTTACCGGCATAAAGCTGGATTTTAGCATAATCAATATCGGCGGTATGGGTACATACCTTGTTCAGAAAATATCTGTCATGGGATACTACAATTACGGTATTCTCAAAATTAATCAGGAATTCTTCCAGCCAGCGGATGGCTTCTAAATCCAAGTGGTTGGTAGGCTCGTCTAGGAGAAGGATATCCGGATTGCCAAATAATGCCTGAGCTAATAAAACTTTCACTTTTTCGCTGCCGTTTAATTCGCTCATAAGCTTATAATGCAGATCATTTTCAATTCCCAGTCCGTCTAGTAAGGTTGCGGCATCGGATTCTGCTTCCCAGCCGTTTAGAGTTGCGAACTCACCTTCCAGTTCACTGGCACGGATTCCGTCAGCTTCCGTGAAATCTTCCTTGGCATAGATTGCATCTTTTTCTTTCATAATATCATACAAACGTTGATTACCCATAATAACGGTATTCAAAACATCATATTGATCATATTTAAAGTGGTCCTGCTGTAAGAAGGATAGTCTCTGGCCAGGTGTTATAATAACGTCACCTTTAGTTGGTTCCAGCTGTCCGGATAAAATTTTTAAAAAGGTGGATTTACCAGCTCCGTTGGCACCGATTAAACCATAGCAATTACCTTCTGTAAATTTAATATTGACATCTTCAAATAAGGCTCTTTTGCCAAGCCTTAAAGTTATGTTACTTGCCTGTATCATTTTTATTACCTCTCGATCATTTTACGTGGTTAATATCATTTCTATTTTAACGTATATTTACTATTTTGCAAGTGTTTTATTGATTTTTGTGGGAATCTGGGACTTATTTAAGCATGGATTTTCAGATGGAAGCCGGGTAAGTAAGTGGTAATCTTGAATTTAAAAGCGTATTGAATAAATTTAAGTATTAAGAATTGGTAAATCAGAGAGCTAAAATTAAACGATAAGATGATGATTAATAATTAAAACTACAGCTTAATAATACCTAAAATCACATAAAAAAATGTGCGTAAATTAAGATAATTAATGTATGGCATGTATAAATATGGAATACGGTATGGTATAATGGAAATCTGGAATATGCAAGTGTGCCTACTTTTTAATGATGGCAGATAATTAAGGTACGCGGTTCCAGAGGTTCATTTTCAGAAATGAAGCATATCAGAAAATGGTCAGCCAGGAGGGCCAGGAGAGAGCAATGGTTATAAAAGATAATATGAAAGAGTTAAAAAAGAAAGCCAAAGAAATAAAAAAGAATATAATAGTTTTGTATATTGCTTTGAAAAAGAAAGAAACCCCCTGGTATGCAAAAGTCACTGCAGGCATTACAATAGGATATGCGTTATCCCCGATAGATCTTGTACCGGATTTCATACCAATATTAGGCTATCTGGATGATATCATTATATTACCCCTGCTAATTTTACTATCAATAAAATTAATACCGCATAGTATAATAGAAGCGGCAAAATTGGAAGCCGAAAATTTGCCGCAGGCTGGAAGCGTTAAAAAATGGTATTATGCAGTTCCTATAATATGCATTTGGGTAGTGGCTGCTATTTTAATAGGGAAAATATTATTAAGACGGTAGCAAAATTGTTCATTAAAGATCAGTATAGAAATAGAAGCATATGTACATGAGTAATCACTGCTATATTCTGTAACTGGATTATTGTTTTATTTAATAAATCAATATACAATGGGGTGAATGTAATGGAAATACGTAAATTGAACATGGATGATTACAATGAATTATACGACTTTTGGTTGTCAACGCCGGGGATGGGATTAAACGATGTTGATGATTCGAAAGAAGGGATTGAAAAGTATTTAGAGCGTAATCCGGATACCTGCTTTATAGCAATTGTATCAAATAAAATTGTGGGTGTTATATTGTCGGGTCATGATGGGCGGCGAGGTTATATCTATCATGCTGCTGTTTCTGTGGCGTGCAGGAACAAAGGTATCGGAAGTACTTTATTAAATACCGCCTTAGATGCCTTACGTGATGAAGGGATTACCAAAGTTGCACTTGTGGTTTTTAAGAATAATGAAATAGGAAACGCATTTTGGGAACACAGAGGCTTCAGCTTGCGGGAAGATTTGAACTATAGAAATAAAGCATTAATTGAACTAAAAAGAATCGATACGTAGATTCCTTATTTCAGTAATATATAAATTCCGATGTATAGTATTTTAAAGGCAGGAATTTTCATTTTTAATTTTTATAATTCTATAATTACATAAACAAAAATGCAAAAGTCATTTTCGCACCAATTATAAGCTGGATTATTTTCAGATGCTTAGCATTTATGATCAGATGCTTAGCATTGTTGATACTAATTGACTTTTCAGTTTTTCTTCTATAAAATGAAGACATTACCAATGATGACCACCGAAGACATTATCACTGAAAACTGTACACGGAAAACATTACAATTTAAGACTTACCCAATCAAGAAATAGATTAGCATGTAATGATTCAGTTACATTAAAGCATAATAAAAACAGCAAGGAAGTGATCCTGCAATGAACCGGTTCAGAAAGATGGCTCTAAAAGCCCTTACGCTGCCCATCGATTTAAAAAAGAATTACAGGCTGCACCGCAGGATAATCCTTGCGGCTCACCCTTATATCAAAACTTTATATAATTTACTGGATAAAAAAATCATCTCTGAAGGCAGAGAAATACCGGTGAGAATATTCAAACCGGATAAAAGTGCCGGTTTTAAAGTCCTGCTATTCTTTCACGGGGGAGGCTGGGTTACCGGTAATATAGACAGCTATAGTCATATTTGTGCCAATATGGCAAACCGCATTGGATATCCGGTGGTTTCTGTTGATTACCGGCTTGCTCCGGAACACCCCTTTCCGGCGGGTGTTGATGACTGCTATTATGTAACAAAAGAAATTGTTACGAATCAATCTTTATTTAAGCAGAGGCCGGAAGAAGTTATTTTAATCGGCGACAGTGCGGGAGGAAACCTGGCTGCCGTTGTATCACTGATGGCAAGGGACCGCGGCGAGTTTTTTCTCTCGAAACAGATTCTTTTATATCCGTCTACGTATCATGATCATAGTGAAAAATCTCCATATCCTTCCGTGCACGAGAACGGCACCGGTTATTTGCTGACTGCAAAGAGAATTTGTGATTACATGGATTTATACGTGCCAAAGGAAGAGGAACGGTATAATCCATATGTTGCCCCGCTCTTATCGAAAGATTTAAGTAATCAGCCCGATACGCTGATAATAACGGCGGAGTATGACCCCCTTCGGGATGAAGGAGAAGCTTATGGAATGCGGCTGCAGCAATTTGGAAATACTGTAAAGACAGAACGGTTGCAGGGAGCAATTCACGGTTTTCTTTCCTTACCGATGAATTCCGTATATGTTATGAACTGTTATGATATCATAAATCGATTTTTGCATGAGGAGACAAGGAATGAAACATCGTAAACGGGTTGAATGGAACAGGCTTGATAATGCCGCTAAGATCTTTCCGCCCACCAGTAATGACAGGGACACAAAGGTTTTCCGGTTTGCCTGCGAATTGTATGAACGGGTAGATCCGGTTAAATTACAGGAAGCCCTGGATGAAACCATAGAAATATTTCCTTTATATAAGTCTGTCCTTAGAAAAGGAGTTTTCTGGTATTATTTTGAGACCGGCGGTCTGCGTCCGGTAGTGGAAGAGGAATCGCTTCCAGTCTGTGCCAGAATCTACCAGGAAAGCAGAAGAAATCTTTTGTTTCGGGTAGTTTATTTTAAAAACCGTATTAGTCTGGAGGTATACCATGCCCTTTCTGATGGTACCGGAGCCTTGTGGTTTTTTAAAAGCCTGCTTTCAAGATATTTAATGGGAAAATATAAGAATGCTTTTTCGGAGCTGAATTTAAAATTGGATTATGAGGCATCTGTCAGTCAGAAGATGGATGACAGCTTCTTAAAATATTATACCGGAAAAAGAATAAGTCTGGCTGTAAAAAGTGAACGGGCATATCACATCCGAGGTACCAGAAAAGAAGAAAACCGGATGCAGTTGATCGAAGGCACCATGTCGGTGAAAGCGGTGTTAAATGCAGCCCACGAGTATGATACAACTCTGACAGTGTACCTTACGGCTCTTTTTATGTATTCTATTTACAGAACAATGTCGGAACGGGGGAAAAAACATCCGGTGGTTTTATCCGTACCGGTTAATTTGAGAAATTATTTTGAATCGGAATCGGCCAGGAATTTCTTTGGCACCATTAATATCGGTTATCATTTCGGTAAAAACAGTACCGAACTTCCTGATATAATTAAGAGTGTGGGAGAGAGTTTTTCCAGAGAATTAACGCCGGACCGCTTAAGAAACCATATGGAACGGCTGGCAGCTTTAGAGCATAATGTTTTTACCAGGGCAGTACCGCTGGCCATTAAGGACTTTACTCTCCAGGTGGCCAATCTTATCAATGAAAGAGGGATTACGGCGGCTCTGTCCAACGTGGGTAAGATCGCCATGCCATCGGAATTCACTCCCTATATCAGGCAGTTCGATGTATTTACCAGTGCAAGAAGGCCCCAGATCTGTATGTGTTCCTATGGGGATAATCTTGTGGTGAGCTTTACGTCACCTTTTACGGATACGGATATTCAGAAAACCTTTTTTCACACCCTATCAAAAAAGGGAATTGATGTTAAAATTGCATCTAATCTTTAACAGGAGGAAGAATTATGCAGTATTGCGAGCATTGTAAAGTTCATATCCGGGGCGACCGGAAATACTGCCCCTTATGCCGGAATACCTTATCCGGTGCCGGCTGCGAGGAAGAAGAAATATTCCCTCAGGTACCGGTAACTTATCAGTATAATTTAATGATACGTGTCATGCTTTTTATATCCATAGGCATCGTGGTTGTAAGTCTTGCCGTCAACGCCATGTTTCCGGTGAAGGTGAACTGGCCTATGTTTATTCTTGCAGGAATTCTATGTATCTGGATCAGTCTTGCTATGGTAATCCGAAAAAGATATAACATACCGAAAAGTATTATCTGGCAGGTTGCAGTTATTTCTGTTCTGGCTGTGGTATGGGACTGGCGCACCGGCTGGCGGGGCTGGTCATTGGACTATGTTATTCCCATTGTTTGTGTGGTGGCGATGATCGTAATGTACATTACGGCTAAAATTATGAAACTTGGTGTACGGGATTTTATTTTCTATATCCTGCTGGATAGTATATTCGGAATCATACCGGCACTGTTTCTTCTGCTAAACCTGCTTCATATAAAATATCCTTCAGTAATTTCTATCTCAATCAGTGTCTTGTCCCTGGCGGCAGTCATCCTGTTTGAAGGAGAGAATATCAGAGAGGAACTGAATAAGCGCATGCACCTGTAAACATAGTAACCGGCAGGTAGTAAAGGAGTGTTATGGCAAAGAAAATAAAAGCTGATTTAAATATAGCCCAGGGACAACCCATACCTCTGGGGGTAACGGTTTTAAAGGATGGAATCAATTTTGCCGTATCCCTTCCAGAAAGTGATGCCTGCACTTTAAATCTTTACGAGAAGCATACCGGCGTTTTAAGGTTCTCCATACCTCTTACTTTGGAAAACCGGACAGGCTCTGTTTTTTCCGTGATGGTCAAAGGCCTTGCACTTTCGGAGCTGTCCTATCTCTATCAGGTAAAGGAAAAAGAATTCATTGATCCCTATGCCAGACGTCTATACGGAAGGGAAATTTATGGACAAAGCACTTTAAGCGGGGGGAAAAGCACTGTAAAAGGAGGTTTTCTTACCGGCAGATTTAACTGGGAGGAGGAAAAGCCTCTTTGCATTCCCTATTCAAATTTGATTATATACAAATTACATGTAAGGGGTTTTACCATCCATTCTTCCTCCGGAATCCATGCGAAAGGAACTTTTCTGGGTATAACGGAAAAAATACCCTATCTGAAAGAACTAGGTATTAACTGCGTTCAGCTGATGCCGGCTTATGAATATAATGAAATACTTACCAGGAACGGCCCGACGGGCAGCAGGAAGCTGAATTACTGGGGGTTTGGTACGGATAATTATTATTTCGCACCTAAGGTCTCCTATTGTGAAAATAAAGAATGTCCCGGTGAAGAGTTCAAATTCATGGTTGCTGAGCTCCATCGGCATGGCATAGAAGTGATTATGGAGATGAACTTTATAAAAGGTACCAGCCCGGTGTTGATTTTGGACTGTTTGAGGTACTGGGTGCTGGAATACCATGTTGACGGATTTAAGATATCCACGGATACGGTTCCGGTGGGGTTACTGGCTGCAGATCCGGTGCTTGGCAGGACGAAACTAATGGCGGAGGGCTGGGGGGCTGAGATATATCCCAGAGAAACCATACCCCATTATAAGAATCTGGCGGAGTATAATTCTGTGTTTTCCGCTTCTGCCAGACGTTTTTTAAGAGGCGATGAAGAACAGACTGGAGCCATAACGTTTTATATCAGAAGAAATCCGGAGAAATTCGGTGTAATCAATTATATTACCAACCATGACGGATTTACCCTGATGGACCTGTTTTCTTATGATATCAAGCATAATGAAAAAAACGGAGAAAACAATCTGGATGGTGATGAATATAATTACAGCTGGAACTGTGGATTTGAAGGAAATACAAAAAATAAAAAAGTCATAAAATTAAGAAGCAAGCAGATCCGGAATGCCTTTTTGCTGTTGTTTTTAAGCCAGGGTACTCCGCTAATAATGGCCGGTGACGAATTCGGCAATTCCCAGGAAGGCAATAACAATGCTTATTGTCAGGATAATGAAACAGCCTGGCTGAACTGGGGATTAACCGGTCTTAATAAAGATATCTTTGATTTTGTAAAACAGTTGATCAAACTTCGTAAGGAACATCCGATTCTCCATATGGAGAAGGAACTGCGTGGTATGGATTACATATCCTGCGGATTTCCGGATATCTCTTTTCATGGAGTCAGAGCCTGGTATCCGGATTATGGACATTACAGCAGAATACTAGGGGTTATGCTGGCCGGAAACTATGTAAAACTCAATCGGAATGAAAATGACCGGACATTTTATTTGGGTTTTAATATGCACTGGGAAAAACACGGCTTTGACTTGCCCCTGCTCCCTTTAGGCAGACAATGGCAGTTGTTATATGATACGGATCTCAGTTGTGAAGAATTGGAACCACTGCCTCTAACGAATCAAAGATGCTATGAGGCCGGTGCCAGATCAATTTTTGTTTTAATCAGTAAATAAAAGAGTAAGACAGCCCGTTTTTGATGCGGCATACGAGAGTTGTATACAATAACCATACATATACTCCGTACGGAAAATGAATATCAAATCGGTATGAAAGGAGATAATAATATATGAATGGTTATACACTAAAACTCATCGCTATGATTACCATGTTCATCGACCATATGGCGGCAATACTGCTTCCGTATGACAGTGCCGAATATCTGATCTGCAGATATATCGGGCGCCTGGCTTTCCCAATCTTTTGCTTCCTGCTGGTAGAAGGCTTTGAACATACCCATAATGTGAAAAGATACATGGCAAGGCTGGGTTTATTTGCTTTAATATCTGAAATCCCCTTTGACCTGGCCTTTTCAAATAAATCACTGAAGTACGGTTATTTGCTGCATCAAAATGTGTTTTTTACATTATTTATCGGTTTGGTGGTTATATGGGGGATGCGTATAATTAGTATTAAACTAACGAAGAATACAATCTTAAGCAGATTCTTAAGCAGTCTGCTGCAGGGTATTGTTGTAATGGCCGGATGCTTTGCGGCATATTTTCTTTATACGGATTATGATTATAAGGGTGTATTTTTAATTGTGGCATTTTATGTATTCCGTAACAGAAAAGTAATTCTGACCCTGGCGGTATTATTGGTCAATCTAATTTTTGGCATGGTCATTCAGCTGTTTGCAACGGCATCCATGGTGTTTATCTGGTGGTATAACGGAAAGAGAGGCCCACAGGGGAATAAGTATCTTTTTTATATTTATTATCCGGCCCACATCCTGTTTCTATATTTAATCAGCTTACTGCCGGTCTTTCGTTAAAAGATAAGAGGTGCTGCATAAACTATGCAGCCGCCTCTCCTGCGTACACTTAACTTTCTTAGGTTTCAAAGTATGGTTTCATAAGGTCATTCCATGAGAATAGTCGTGGACATCATCATAATTATAGTAATTTGAGTCCTGAAAGCTTCCGTTTAACTCATCGGTTCTGGAAGAATTCTTTTCCGGAAAATAGTAAGGCATCCGGGTATCAAAATCCGTAACACTGTTTTTGCTGGGGAATCGGTAGCTTCGTTTTGATTGTTCAAAGTACATAATTAGTCCTCCTGTCTTATCCTTCTACTGAAGTCCTTTTGTAACATAACATGTTGTTAAACATGTCATTTTAGTGTTTGTAATATAGGAGGAAATATACATGGTATCTTTAAAAATAAACGA
>JAEZSL010000339.1 GCA_023443925.1 Bacillota bacterium
ATTATGATAAGGAAGAAGTGAAACGTCTTTTTTCAATTAGCACCACAGTGGTACCTGTTATTTGGGAGGATACCAAGATTAATATTTTGGATACTCCGGGTTATTTTGATTTTGTGGGGGAAGCAGAAGAAGCACTCAATGCAGCCGATGCGGCTGTAATTGTGATAGCAGCTAAGGCCGGCGTGGAAGTCGGAACCATGAAGGCATGGGAATACTGTGAAAAACATAACCTGCCGAGAATGTTTTTTGTAACGGATATGGATGATGATAATGCAAGTTATCGTCAGGTGGTTGAGGATTTAACGGAAATATACGGGAAGAAAATAGCCCCGTTTCATATACCTATACGGGAGAATGAGAAATTTGTAGGTTTTGTCAATGTAGTAAAGATGGCCGGCAGGAGATTTACCGATATGGGAAATTACGAGGAATGCCCTGTTCCAGATTACTCCATGGAGAATTTAACAAAGTTTCGTGAAACACTGTTAGATGCCGTAGCAGAAACCAGTGAAGAATTAATGGAAAAATATTTTGCGGGAGAAGAATTTACCCAGGATGAGATATCCCTGGCACTACGGAACAATGTAACGGACGGAACCCTGGTTCCGGTACTCATGGGTTCGGGTTTGTACGCACAGGGAGCTACGATGTTATTACAGGCCATAGAAAAATATTTCCCGGCCCCAGACAAAAACCAGGTAGCGGGAATCAATTATAAGAACAGAGAAACATTTAAAGCGAATTTTGATGAGAAGCAGCCCATGACGGCATACGTATTTAAGACCATAGCCGATCCTTTTATCGGTAAATTTTCGTTGTTTAAAGTATGCTCCGGTATATTGAGGTCTGATTCCCAGATTTTTAATGCGGATAAAGATACGGAAGAAAAAATTTCCCGCCTCTATATACTAAGAGGTAAGGAGCAGATAGAAGTGAGTGAACTCAGGGCAGGAGATATCGGCGCTATTGGTAAACTGTCCAATACGGTAACCGGAGATACGCTCTCAACCAAAGCGGTACCGGTTGTTTATGAACGGCCGGAGATGCCAAAACCCTATACCTACCAGCGTTTTAAGGCAAAAAATAAAGGTGATGATGACAAGGTTTCCCAGGCACTGGCTAAATTAATGGATGAGGATCTGACCCTTAAAGTAGTAAATGACAAGGAAAACAGGCAGTCTTTACTGTACGGAATCGGTGACCAGCAGTTAGAAGTTGTGGTTAGTAAGCTGCTGACCAAATATAAAGTGGATATTGAGATCATGAAACCAAGGATTCCTTTTAGAGAGACTCTGCGCAAAAAGGTAAGGGTTCAGGGTAAATACAAGAAACAATCCGGAGGACATGGACAGTACGGGGATGTCCATATTGAATTCGAGCCTTCCGGTAATCTGGAACAGCCTTACGAATTTGCTGAAAAGATATTTGGCGGTTCCGTGCCAAGAAATTATTTCCCGGCAGTTGATAAGGGAATTGCGGAATGTGTTATAAAAGGCCCTGTGGCCGGCTATCCGGTGGTTGGATTGAAGGCTACACTGGTGGATGGTTCCTATCATCCGGTAGATTCTTCTGAAATGGCCTTTAAGATGGCTACGATTCAGGCTTTTAAGCAAGGTTTTATGGAAGCTTCCCCTGTACTTTTAGAGCCGATCGCTTCCCTGAGAGTTTTGGTGCCGGATAAGTATACCGGAGATATTATGGGTGATCTGAATAAAAGACGGGGCAGGGTGCTGGGAATGAATCCCGTTGCCGGCGGCAAGCAGGAAATCCTGGCCGACATACCTCTGTCCGAGCTGTATGGCTACTCCACAGATCTTCGTTCCATGACAGGCGGTGCCGGTGATTTCTCCTATGAATTTAACCGTTATGAACAGGCTCCTTCAGATATTCAGCAGAAAGTAATTGAAGATAATGAAAAGGAATTGATTGCAAGTGGTGAATAAAGGGATTAGAAAGCAGAATCCCAAGCCGAATTTATAAGACTATGCTAAATCAAATAATATAAAGTCTTTCAGACTGGATAAAAGGGTTGCCGTAATATCAGATTTACCAGACGCGTGCTGCAGGGATAATGCACATGGGAAAAGTAACTGAATTTAAGGCAGCCCTTTGTCATTGTTCCGTAAATATATTGGTTAAGTGAATGTAATCCTTCTTAAATTACCTATCGACTATTCCTTGCAAATAAGCTATACTATATGGATGTGACAATCAATGGTTTTATTTGAAAGGAGTTAGGGAGGCTGTAAGAGAAATAAGCTGCACCTATATTAATAGAATGATAAAAGATTTTTTACCAATTTGCAGGGAAGATATGGAGAACAGAGGCTGGGAGCAGTGCGATTTTGTATATGTAATCGGGGATGCCTATGTGGATCATCATTCCTTTGGACCGGCTGTTATAAGCAGAGTGCTGGAAAGCTACGGTTATAAAGTGGGGATAATCGCCCAGCCTGACTGGAAGAATAGCGAAAGTATCAGGATACTGGGTACTCCAAGGCTTGGTTTTTTAGTCAGCGGCGGTAATATGGATACCATGGTTAACCATTATACCGTGGCAAAGAAGCGAAGATCACAGGATGCTTATTCACCGGGAGGCGTCATGGGCAAAAGACCGGACCGGGCAACCATTGTATACTGTAATCTGATCAGAAAGGTTTATAAAAATATTCCCATTATTACCGGTGGAATTGAAGCCAGCTTAAGAAGACTGGGGCATTACGATTATTGGAGTGATTCGGTGAAGCGCTCCATCCTTCTGGATTCCCAGGCAGATATTATTTCTTACGGCATGGGAGAGCGTTCAATTGTAGAAATAGCCGAAGCCCTGGACAGCGGGCTGGCGGTTAAGGACATTACATTTATTGATGGAACGGTTTACAAAGCCAAAGATTTATCATCTGTATATGACGGGGTGACACTGCCTGGTTTTGATGAGATACAAAAAAGTAAGGAAGTATTTGCGAAAAGCTTTTTTATCCAGTACTCCAATACGGATCCATATTCCGGAAAAAGATTAATCGAAAAATATAAAGAAAATGAATACGTAATACAAAATCCCCCTGCCAAACCTCTGACCCAGGCGGAAATGGACCGGGTCTATTCCCTGCCTTTTATGCGGGATTACCATCCTTCCTATGTTACTTCAGGGGGAATTCCGGCTATCGAAGAATTAAAATTCAGCCTGACCAGTAACAGAGGGTGTTTTGGGGGCTGCAGTTTTTGCGCTTTGACGTTCCATCAGGGAAGAATTGTACAGACCAGAAGCCATGAATCCATTTTGGCAGAAGCCAATCACCTGATATGGGACAAGGATTTTAAAGGTTATATCAATGATGTGGGCGGTCCTACGGCAAACTTCAGACATACGGCCTGTGAGAAGCAAAATACCAAGGGAGCCTGTATTAATAAGCAGTGCCTGTTCCCCACTCCCTGCAAAAGCTTAAGAGTTGACCACAGTGATTATCTCAAGCTTTTACAGAAGCTAAGAAACCTGCCCAATGTAAAAAAAGTATTTGTGCGTTCGGGAATCCGGTTTGATTATCTCATACAGGATAAGGATGATACCTTTATACAGGAATTGTGTGAACATCATGTCAGCGGACAGCTTAAAGTGGCACCGGAACATATCAGCGACAGAGTTCTGGATATGATGGGAAAACCAAAAAATTCCGTTTATGAAGAATTCCTGCGCAGATATAAAAAGACCAACGAAAGGCTGGGTAAGAAGCAGTTCGTGGTCCCTTATCTGATGTCCTCCCATCCAGGATCAACTTTAAAGGAAGCGGTAGCCCTGGCCGAATATTTAAGAGATCTGGGATATATGCCGGAACAGGTACAGGATTTTTATCCAACTCCCTCCACCATCTCGACCTGCATGTATTACACAGGTCTTGACCCCAGAACCCTTCAGCCGGTGTATGTTCCCAAAACTCCTCATGAGAAAGCCATGCAGCGGGCACTGATCCAGTATCGTAATCCAAAAAATTATGATCTGGTGGTGGAAGCACTGACCTTGGCCCACCGTACGGATTTAATCGGATTTGATAAAAAATGTCTGATCCGTCCCAGGAATCATGGTGGATATTCCGATAACAGAACGGATAAGAACCGGGACGGAAAACAGAAGTCTGCCAGACAAAACAGTCAGAACGAGGTGAAAAACAGGAAGAACCCTGGCCGGAAAGCAGAGGACAGGTCCTCAGCCGGTAAAAGGAAGCAGGAAACGAAAGGAAAAAACCAGCAAAGCGGCAGCCGTGTTAGTACTGTCAGTTCTAAGAATAATCGTAGCGGCAGAGCAACTCGGGGAAAGAGATAAGTAAGATAAAGAGATAAGTAAGATTAAGTGGGATATTCAATATTTATACCATATATAGAAAGGGATATATGACCTGAACAATCATATACCCCTTTTATTTTTAGACAGTTACATACTGGCATTAATAAATGCCTTAAATATATGAAGTGCATCCTCATTGGTTTCAAACAAGTGTTCCGGATGCCATTGAACTCCCAGGAAGAAACGGTGCCCAGGAAGATATATGGCTTCAATTAAGGAATCTAGGGAAACCCCTGAAACTTTCAGAACAGGTGCCACATCCCTCACAGCCTGATGATGAAAGCTGTTAACCTTTATATAATCCTTGCCTAAGATTTCTGAGAGCAGGGTGCCATCTTTCACCAGCACGCTGTGGGTCAGGACGGAATTGCCGGACAGCTGGGAATGTGCAATGGACAAATCCGAAGGAAACTGTGCCGGAATGTCCTGATATATGGTACCGCCTAAAAACACATTTAGTATCTGTATACCCCGGCAGATGCCAAGGACAGGCTTGCCGGTTTGTATAACGATATCAAACAAATCTTCCTCCATTTTATCCCGTTCCGGAACCACGACGCCGCCCTGCCTTATGGTTTCCTCTCCAAAGCGGAAAGGGTCAATATCAGGCCCCCCGGTAAATAAAATACCGTCACACAGATTGGAAGCTACCGTTAATTCCTCCTTATCAGCTTGCAGCGGCAGAAGCAGAGGAACTCCGCCGGCTCTTCTTATGGCATTCAGATAATTCGGCCCAATCCAAACCCGGTTTCTCTCATAATCATATTGAGGTGTTAAACCGATTACAGGTTTTTTCATGAAATCACATCCTTCCTACGCTATATCTATAGTATATGAAGCTTCAAACTGTTTGCCAGCTTCCAGATGATTTCCCCATTCTTTTTCTTCTAATTTTCCGTTAAATTCACTGCTGTCGCAGCGTCCGTACCAGGGTTCAATGCAGATAAAAGGAGCATTCTTACCAGCTGGTGACCATACGCCGAATAAAGGAGCATCAAACTGTACGGTTACATAGGGGTTTTTATCCGGGCCGCAAAGGGAAACCGTATGGCACTGGTTATCTTCGATTACCAGTGCATCGTTATCAAACATAGTTGCGGTTATTTTAATTAAGCCTCTATCCGTAAACAGGATGGACTGTTCGTTTATAGGCTGCTTAACCGCAAGGCCCTTATCATTGATAAGTACATAGCGGATCGGTTCTGTGCGGTCAAAGGCAATATAATAATCGGTTTGACTTTCGTTCTCATTTAAGGGACAATAAAAGGCAGGATGGCCGCCGATGGAAAAATACATATCCGAATCTCCGGAATTTTTGACCTTCCATAGTACGGTTATTTTTCTGCCGGTTAAACGGTAGCCAACCTCCAGTATAAAAGGGAATGGATAGTTCCTTAAGGTTTCTTCACTCTCCTCCAGGCCAAACCATATTTCTGAATCGGATTCGGAAATTAACCTGAATTCGGAATCTCTGGCAAAACCATGCTGGGGTAAGTGATATTCTTTATTTTGGTAGGTGTAAGTTTGATTGACAAGGTTGCCAACTATGGGAAATAGAATGGGTGAGTGCCGTTTCCAATAAACCGGATCGGCATTCCATAGATATTCTTTACTCGTATTCGTATCGGTAATTGCTGCCAGTTCCGCTCCCATACTATTGAATTTTAAGGTTAGTTCACTGCTTTTTAATGTATAAACAGACATAGTTCCTCCTTGAATCTGTCCGGTGCTGCTTTTCCTTCTATGATTAACAATAACCGGCTAAGTATATTTTTTTGATAATTACGCATATTGTAACACGAGGAGAATCAATTTGCCATCCCTTAATATGAAAATAATGCAAAGCCAATATGTTATCCAGCCCTTGTATAAGGAGAACCAGATTCCATGGTGACTCTTGCCAAATCTGGTAAGCTTCGTTATAATGATATAAAGTTTACATCCCGGAGGTATAGAATGCTTAAGATATTTTATCCAGACGAATGTGCTGATTCAGCCTATGACATTAATTATAATGACCTATTTAAGCAGGGTTATAAAGGACTGCTTTTTGATATCGACAATACTCTGGTTGAACATGGTGCGGATGCGGATGCCAGAGCCATTAATCTTATGACAGAATTAAAACGAATTGGTTTCCGGATTTGTCTGATTTCAAATAACAGTGAAGAAAGAGTAAAGAGGTTTAATAAAGAAATACAAGTCGATTATATATATAAAGCGAATAAGCCTTCTGCAAAAAGTTATATAAAAGCCATGAAACTTATGAAAACCAAACCATCCGATACGGTATTTATCGGTGACCAGTTATTTACGGATATTTATGGGGCAAAACTGGCGGGTATGAAAAGCTTTTTCGTAAAACCCATTGGTCCCGAAAAAGAAATACAGATTGTATTAAAGCGTTATTTAGAGAGAATTGTCCTATTTTTTTACCGGAGAGAAAATCGGTGGAAACAGTCAATTTAATGGAGAGATAAGCATAATAAAAAGATCTGTAAACAAAACATAGTAAAACAGAAATTATGCTGCGTACCGATAAAGAAAAGGGGATGCCATGAGTAATATTATTTTAATCGGTTTTATGGGAAGCGGCAAAACCAGCGTCGGAATCCAGCTGGCCAAAAAACTTTCTTTTCAGTTTAAGGACACCGACCGGATGATTGAAGATAACTGCGGACGATCCATAAAAAGTATATTTGCCAGGGAAGGGGAAGGTTTTTTTCGGGAATTAGAAACAAAGACTGTAAAGGATTTGATTGGTAAGACAGAAAAACATGTGATATCAGTAGGTGGAGGATTGCCGGTACAGCCTGGTAACGGAGAACTTTTACAACAGTTAGGACAGGTCATTTATCTTAAGACCTCCAGTGATACTATTATGAAAAGATTGAGCGGAGACACAACAAGGCCTCTGCTTTCCGGTGACAATCCGAAAGAAAAAATAGAAGCTCTGTTTAAATTAAGGGAACCTCTATATGAAGCTGCTTCACACCTGAATGTAATTACGGATGATCGGAAAATAAGCGATATTATTGAGGAAATAATCAGAAGAACAGGAGTTATCCAATGAAGCTATTAGTAATCAACGGCCCGAATTTAAACTTTTTAGGTATCCGTGAAAAAACCGTATACGGTAATCAGGATTATGATTACCTGCTATCTATGTTAAATGAGAAAGCAGTGAAAGAAAATATCAGCATCGATACTTTTCAGAGCAATTGTGAGGGAGAGATCATAGACCGGATCCAGAAAGCATATTTTGATGAGACGCAGGGTATCATCATAAACCCTGGAGCTTTTACACACTATAGTTACGCAATCCGGGATGCGCTGGCTTCTATGGATATGCCCATTATTGAGGTACATATTTCAAATGTTCATAAAAGAGAGGAATTCAGGCATGTATCCGTAACAGCTCCTGTATGTACCGGGCAGATAGTAGGCATGGGTTTAAACGGTTATATACTGGCCGTGGATGCTATGTTGCAGCTGCTGAAATAATATAAAACTCCTTGAGGACTTTGTATTGTTTCATAGGTGCAGGGAATACTTAAATGATGTATTTAATGAATAAAGCCTTTGCATAAATGAATCAAGAAATTGTATATATTTTTTCAATTTATTAAAAAATAGTTGAAAAAACTTGTCGGATAAGATAAACTATAGAGTAGTTAATTTAAGGAGGAAAATATCATATATGGTATCAGCAGGCGATTTTAGAAATGGCTTAACAATTGAATTAGACAATAATATATATCAGGTTATCGAATTTCAGCATGTAAAACCTGGTAAAGGAGCAGCATTCGTTAGAACAAAATTAAGAAATATCAAGAGCGGCGGTGTAGTGGAAAGAACTTTCAGACCTAACGAAAAATGTCCTCAGGCTCACATCGAACGTTCTGATATGCAATATTTATATAAAGACGGCGACTTATATCACTTCATGGATGTTAATACTTATGACCAGTTTGCATTGAATGAAGATTCAGTAGGGGATGCTTTAGAATTCGTTAAAGAAAATGAAATGGTTAAGATGCTTTCCCACAACGGTCAGGTATTTGCTATTGAACCGCCTCTGTTTGTAGAATTAGTAATAGTTGAAACAGAACCTGGCTTCAAGGGTGATACTGCACAGAATGCAACAAAGCCTGCTATTGTTGAAACCGGTGCTACCGTTTATGTTCCGTTATTCGTAGAACAAGGGGACAAGATCAGTATTGATACAAGAACCGGAGATTATTTAAAAAGAGTATAATTTTTATCAAAATTACAAAAGGTGCAAATCAAAGAAAATAATTATTTTCAATGGTTTGCACCTTTTTAAAGGTAATGAGAAGTAATAAAAAAAGTGAAAAAAATTACGGTAGCTAACAAATATCATATCTTTTTAATCTGATTTATTGTGGCCAGAAGTTGAGAAAAACCACAATTTGGACACATACGCTCTATATTACTAACAAGATTATTACATTCAGGGCTTTTAATTAAAGCCATTTTATTATTCCTTTCATTGAATGTTAATAATACTCATTTTATTAAGGTGGCCAGACTAAATAGTCTCGCCTACCTTGTATGTTATTAATTCTTATAAGTGACGCCAAGAATATTAATTAATGCATCTGTTAATACCTTAGAATAATTTACACCGGCTTTTTCCGATCTGTATTCTAACCAACCAGGAATTGTTACATTTTTTCTTACAGTCCGATTGTCATTTGCTCGTCGATATTCGTCAAAATCTATATCAACAAGCGTTACAATTTCATCATTATTATGAGAAATATTAAGAGAGGGGGAAGGAATAGCCTTTCCCAAATCTTGTTGACAAATTCCCCATAAACCTATGGCATCCCTTGCCATGGTAATAGCGTCGGGTAAATCAGTTCCTTGTGTCCCGATATCTAAATCGGGAACGTGAACTACATAAAAATCATTATCAGGTGTAATAACTACCGGGTATACAGCTTTCATAATATATTTCCTCCTTAATATCAAAGGCTATTTAAGCCCTTGACGTTTTATAATTGCTTTTGCTAAAATTTCATTTATATCTGGATGTCTCGGTATTGGTTCGCTATTTATTCCGTTTGTATATAAATCATGATTTCCACCATTTCGCATTAACCACCAACCATTCCTTTCTAGCATCTTGATAAGTTCCCTGCATTTCATTATTTTATCCTTCGTATGAGTATATTATACGCATAAATGAATCGGAAGTCAAGAATGAATGCGCATAAAATACGCATAATATTATATCTATATAATAATTGAAACCCAGTATAATTGTATCGGGTGATACTAACTTGAAAATTAATTTATGGGATATAAGGGCGAGTAAAGATATATCGCTTCGCAAATTAGTAGATGCAACTGGATTAAGTAGAGGAAGGTCAAATAACATAGATAATCAAATAAGCAGAGACCAAGACATTGAAGAACTAGAGAAAATTGCGATAGCCCTTGAAGTCAGACAAGATCCTAAGCAGATCGGTTTATTATGTAGTCAGGGTATAAGCAGCTAACAAATAGAATATAGAATTCGTGAGATTTTATAAGGGTAAGAATTATTTGGTTAAATGTTACAAATGATTCTACCAAGGTATTGAATTTAATTTAGAAAAATAGTGGTACCTTAAAGTGAAATAAGGTATGATATCAATATATATATTAGAAAATACAGTAAAAAGTCTGGAAAGATATTTTAAGGAGAGGTTGATATGCATAATAAAAAGAATAAAATGATTATAGTAATATTGTTGATATTTCTAGTGTTTTGCTTTAAAAGCAATAATGTATCGGCAGCAGATGTTAATAACAATCCAGAAGATACTAAAATAAAAAGTTCAGGAAAAAGCTTAAATGACTTTATACCTAAAGATTGGAAATTGATAAGCAAAGTACAAGGAGATTTAAATAAAGATAAATTAAAAGATATTGCAGCTGTAATCGAATATACAGGTGAATATAATGCTGATGATGAAGCAGAAATGTCAGGTAAACCAAGAATACTGTTTATTATTTTTAAGACAAAAGATGGTACTTATAAATTATCAGTTCAGTCAGCAACGATAATCATGAGAGAGGGAATGGGAGGAGTTTACGGAGATCCTTTTGATAGTATGGAGTATAACAGAGGTTCCCTTGTTATCAATTTTTATGGCGGCAGTTCATGGAGATGGGGTTATACATATAGATTCCGTTATCAAAATAAAGGATGGTTTCTAATTGGTGAAACGGATGAAACAAATAATATTAATACTGGTGAAGCTGAAACAATTGATACAAACTGTCTGACCGGTAAACAGATAACTACTTCCATCGATACAAATGGTAAGAAAGATGTTGTAACTCGTAACATTGGGAAAAAGAAATTAAAAAAGTTAATTGATTTTAAACTGTAGATTAAATCCGATCAACAGAGATTACGCATAATGAATGTCAGGAGCGTGAAATATGAAATACAATGCACCGGAAGTTGCTGATGTCAAAACAGTTGCCGAAAAGTATTTAGAGCATGTTTTAAGGGTAGAGCGTATTCCAAAAGGTTCATCAACTTATGTATATCGTGCCGTAACTAACACGGAAAGCTATTACTTACGCTTTTTGCCTGAGGATGCTAGTTTTGCAACAGAAGTCTTTGTGCACAGGACATTGTCTGATGCAGGTATCAGTGTGCCACAAATCATTGGCTGGGAGCATAAAAACGAACTTACAGGGCTGTCTGTTATGATTGAAGATGAGGTTCCTGGTATCTCTGTAGAAGATGAGAGGCCGAAACTGAACTTACAGGAAATCATGCGGGATGCAGGGCGGCAGCTCGCTCATATACATAGTATAACGGTTGATGGATTTGGGTGGATTAATAAAAATTACCATGATGCACTTAAGGGAGAAAAGGCTGATTTTGATGAGTATTTTAGCGAGTTTCTAAACGGTGACCTAAATACACTCCAGCAATATCCTTTTTCAAGAGCTGAAAGAATAAGAATTATGGAATTAATGATGAAAGCTCAGGCGGTGCTTCATGTAGAAAATGCAGTACTTGTTCATGGTGACTTTGATATATCACATATTTTTCATGCCGCAGGCAGATATAGCGGAATCATTGATTTTGGGGAAGTACGTGGAAATAACCGCCTATTTGACCTCGCTACCTTTATAGGGTTCTATCAGGACCGGATCTTATACTCCTATTTACTGGAGGGATATGGAGAAGTTACATTACTGTCTAAGAAAGATTTATATGCAGTTGAACTTATGGCCTTATTTATAATACTCCGGCTACTTGGCAAAAAGATAAATACGGCTTCCCATGAACATTGGTATCAACTGGCTAAGAGACAACTCAGCCGCATAGAACAAGAACCCTGATACAATTAAGGGCGTGCTGCAATAGCTATACATTTAAGGTAGAAAAGAACTATTAAGGTGTCTATTATAAGTAAAACGATATAAAACAATGGTACTACTATGAAATTGATGGAGTGTGGCTGTAATTATGGAGGATTATAAAAAACTGACATTAATTGGGTCCGGCAATACAGCAGATGTATATGAGATAGATAGCACAAAAATACTGAAGCTGTTTAAATCCGGTATGCCAAAAGAAATCTGCGAAATGGAATTTAGGAATACAAAGAGTGTGGGAAGTATAATCAGTGCCGTTCCGGCAGCTTATCAAACCGTTGAGGTAGACGGCAGGTTTGGCGCTGTCTATGAGAAAATCAGCGGGTATTCCATGCTTGAGCGTATGACATCAAAACTATGGACATCCAATGCACAGGCAAAACTGCTGGCAAAGTATCATGCGGATATCCAGAAGGAGTCGGCTCATACGGTTCCACCCGTGAAGCAGAAACTGAAACACGACATAAGCAGTTCAGATTTTTTAACAGAGGAGGAGAAAAGAAAAGTATACCGTTATCTGGATGCCCTGCCGGAGGGAAATACCTTATGCCATTTTGATTTTCATCCCGGTAATGTAATGATTCAGGATGGTAAACCTGTAATAATTGTCTGGATGACTCTATGCTATGGTGATAAATGTTCCGATATTGCAAGAACCGGTGTAATCTTAAAATACCATCAACTACCCCACAGTCCATGGCTGGTAAAAAAATTGGTTCAATATATGCAGTACCGTCTTTATATGGTATACATAAAGGAATATATAAAAATAACCGGTATCAGTAAAAAAGATGTGGATCAATGGGAGCTTCCGGTGGCCGCAGCACGTTTGAGGGAAGGAATTTCGGATCAGGAAAAAGGGGTATTACTTAAGGTGATCAGAAAAAAGCTTAACATTTACAATATCCTAGTGAAGTAAAGTGCAGTAAAACAGAATGATAAGAAAACTTAAATTATCGGCAGATTAAACCATGACAGATTTAAACCCGGAAGACCTGTTTTAAAAGGAGTATTAAATTTAACCTGATTTTAGGATAAGATTAATCATGGAAAAATTATTTTTAATAGTTTATAATATCAGAAACCTATAATCGGAAGCTTAATTTGAGTCTAAAATTAAGCTGAAAAGATATGAGTACAGAGATGTAAAAGAAGATTTAGACTTAACATATAAATTGGAATATAAAATACCTTGAAAAATGAAGTGAACAGGGTAAAATTAATAGTGAATTCTTTTTTATTGAAATTAGAATAACATTAATACATTAATTAAAATAACTGCATATTAGATAAATGCTGCATTGGATTAGGAAGTGTATCATTCATATCCTGATTTGAGGCAGAAAGTTATCTGCTGTCAGATGACTTATGCAGTTGGAGTTAGTGTGATTTATGAGGTGCTAATTCACACTTCTTATATGGGCAGTACCGCAGGCAGGCTTGCGGTACTGCATGGGTGCAAGATTGAAAGAAGACAGTTTAAAATATGATATGTACGTGCGTCAAGCGCACAGATTGGAGTTACTATGAAGAGCGTTACAGAAAGATTTTTAAAGTATGTTAAATTCGATACTCAGTCTTTAGATGATATGGAAGCGGTACCAAGTACTGAAAAACAGAAGAAGCTGGCAGCGGCATTAGTTGAAGAGTTAAAGGAAATCGGAGCACAAAAGGTAAGAATGGACGACCATGGTTATGTATATGCGACCATTCCGGCTACCAGTAAAAAAGAGCTGCCGGTAATCGGGTTTATTTCCCATATGGATACTTCCGATGCAATCAGCGGTAAGGATGTTAAACCCCGGATCATATCAAATTATGACGGTAAGGATATTGTGTTAAATGAGGAATTAAAAATAACCATGGAAACTGCCCAGTTTCCCGGTCTTGAGGATTATAAGGGACAGGACTTAATCGTTACGGACGGAACTACCTTACTGGGGGCGGACGATAAAGCCGGAATAGCTGAAATAATGATAATGGCGGAGACCTTGCTGACTCATCCCGAAATTGAACACGCTACCATACAAATTGGTTTCACTCCGGATGAGCAAGTAGGCCGCGGAGTAGACTTTTTTGATGTGGAAGGATTTGGGGCAGATTTTGCCTACACGGTAGACGGCGGAGAAATTGGCGAGATTGAATATGAGAATTTTAATGCTGCCGCAGCCAAACTGCTGATCCAGGGTACCAGTATACACCCCGGCAGTGCCAAAAACAAAATGGTCAATGCCCTTTTAATCGCTATGGAATTCCAGAATATGCTGCCGGTGGAACAAAATCCCATGTATACGGAACATTACGAGGGTTTCTATATGTTATCAAGTCTGGAGGGGTCTGTGGACTCAGCCAGGGCTTCTTATATCATCCGTGACCATAATAAGGCTAAATTTGAGGAAAAGAAGGAAAGATTTCAGAAAATTGCGGATTATTTAAATGATAAATATGGTGCCGGCACCATACAGGCTGTAATTAAAGATTCCTATTATAACATGAAAGAAATGATCGAACCTCACATTCACCTTATTGAAAATGCAAAAAAAGCAATGGAAGAGCTGGAGGTTACGCCTATTATTGTTCCCATCCGCGGCGGTACCGACGGAGCCCGGCTGTCCTATATGAATCTTCCCTGCCCCAATCTCTGCACCGGAGGCCATAACTTCCACGGAAGATACGAGTATATTTCCATCCAGTCCATGGAAAAGGTAACGGATATTATATTAAAGATTATTGAACTCTATTCTGAAAAATAATCTGTTAAATTGACGTTGCTGTAAAAATTGATTGATTTTTAAAAGGAAATAAGTTATTATATACAGAACCCGTAATTTTATACATGATATATGTAATAAAATTCGCGGCAGATACGTATTCCATGTTAATTGATGCTCATTAACTGCAGTCTGCACCAAACTATGCTTTTTCTGGCATGTTTTGGTGCATCTGTTTCAAAAGCGGTAAGGCAGGCGGAACAGGCAGAAGAATAGAAAAGAAAGTAAAGGTGGTTTTGAATATGAAAAGCGATGCGGTTAAAACTGGAGTACAGCAGGCTCCCCACAGATCACTTTTTAACGCTTTGGGACTTACAAAAGAGGAACTTCGCAAACCGATGATAGGTATTGTAAATTCCTATAATGAAATCGTTCCCGGCCATATGAATCTGGATAAAATCGTAGAAGCAGTTAAACTGGGTGTTGCCATGGCAGGGGGAACCCCCATTGTATTTCCTGCAATTGCGGTGTGTGACGGTATTGCCATGGGTCATACAGGGATGAAATATTCCCTGGTGACTAGAGATCTCATTGCGGATTCTACGGAAGCGATGGCTATGGCTCATGCTTTTGATGCACTGGTTATGGTTCCAAATTGTGATAAAAACGTACCTGGCCTGTTAATGGCAGCCGCAAGAGTCAATATCCCAACCATATTCGTAAGCGGCGGCCCTATGCTAGCCGGCAGGGTTCATGGAGAGAAAACCAGTCTTTCCAGTATGTTTGAAGCAGTTGGTGCTTACAGCGCAGGTAATATGAGCGAAGATGATGTAGAGGAATATGCCTGTAAGGTATGTCCTACCGCAGGTTCCTGTTCCGGTATGTACACCGCCAACAGCATGAACTGCCTGACCGAAGTACTGGGTATGGGTCTTAAAGGTAACGGTACCATCCCTGCAGTATACTCAGAGCGGATCCGACTGGCAAAACATGCAGGCATGAAGATTATGGAATTATATGAAAAAAATATAAGGCCAAGAGATATTATGACAGAGAAAGCATTTTTTAATGCCCTGACCGTTGATATGGCCCTGGGCTGTTCAACGAACAGCATGCTGCATTTACCAGCCATTGCCCATGAAGCGGGAATTGAACTGAATGTGGATATTGCTAACGACATCAGTGCGAAAACGCCGAACCTTTGTCATCTGGCTCCGGCAGGTCATACCTATATGGAAGATCTCAACGAAGCCGGCGGTGTGTATGCCGTAATGAATGAATTAAATAAAAAGAACTTATTGTACACAGATTTAATAACTGCTACGGGTAAAACCGTAGGCGAAAACATAGAAGACTGTATTAACCGTGATACACAGGTCATAAGACCGATTGAGAATCCCTACAGCGAGATCGGCGGTATTGCCATCCTAAAAGGCAATCTGGCACCGGATTCTGCGGTGGTAAAACGTTCGGCGGTTGCACCTGAGATGATGAAGCACGAAGGGCCAGCCAAAGTATTTGACTGTGAAGATGATGCTATCGAAGCGATTAAGGGCGGTAAAATCGTACCGGGTGATGTAGTGATTATCCGTTATGAAGGTCCAAAAGGCGGTCCTGGAATGAGGGAAATGTTAAATCCCACTTCTGCTATAATGGGTATGGGACTTGGTTCCAGCGTAGCGCTGATTACGGACGGACGTTTTTCTGGGGCATCCCGGGGGGCATCCATCGGACATGTGTCTCCGGAAGCGGCAGTGGGCGGTAATATTGCCCTGGTGGAAGACGGCGATATTATCCAGATCGACATCAATGCCAATACTTTAAATTTTGTTATTTCCGACGAGGAATTAAATGCCAGAAGAGCAAAATGGCAGCCAAGACAGCCGAAGATTACGACGGGTTATCTTGCCAGATATACCGCGATGGTAACGTCAGGTAACCGCGGTGCCATATTGGAGGTACCCAAAAGATAATTAAGAGATTCTATGAAAGAGGTGCTATATGCAGTTAACAGGCTCACAGATATTAGTTGAATGTTTAAAAGAGCAGGGAGTTGATACCATATTCGGGTATCCGGGAGGTTCTGTTTTAAATATATATGATGAATTATACCGGCACCAGGAAGAAATACGCCATATACTGACCTCCCATGAACAGGGTGCTTCCCATGCCGCGGACGGTTACGCCCGTTCCACGGGTAAAGTCGGCGTATGTCTGGCAACCAGCGGCCCAGGGGCAACAAATCTGGTTACGGGTATTGCTACTGCATACATGGATTCCGTTCCTATGGTTGCAATCACCGGTAATGTGGCTGTAAATCTGCTGGGAAAAGACAGTTTCCAGGAAGTAGATATTGCCGGTATAACCATGCCCATAACAAAACATAATTTTATTGTCAAGGATGTAAATAAATTGGCGGATATTCTTCGGAAGGCTTTCCGCATTGCCCAGACCGGCAGACCCGGCCCGGTTTTGGTGGATATTGCCAAGGATGTTACAGCCAATAAAGCGGAATATGTAAAAGCAGAAATACTTCCAATTGAGAGAGTGAAGGACACAATACGGGAAGAAGATGTGGAAACGGCTTTAAAGATGATTAAGGAAGCCAGAAAACCCATGATTTTTATCGGAGGCGGTGCCGTTATCTCCGATGCGGAAAAGGAAGTCCGGGAATTTGTATATAAGGTGGATGCACCGGTAACGGATACCTTGATGGGGAAAGGTGCCTTTAACGGGGATGATGCTTATTACACAGGTATGCTTGGTATGCATGGTACTAAAACTGCTAATTTAAGCGTAACTGAATGTGACCTTCTGATTACCATCGGCGCCAGATTCAGTGACCGGGTTACCGGCAATGCCCAGAAGTTTGCAAAAAATGCAAAAATCCTGCAGATTGATATTGATCCGGTTGAAATAAATAAGAATGTAATTGTCAGCCACTGTATTATCGGTGATGTAAAGGAAGTTTTAATTTTATTAAACGAAAAGATTGAGCAGCATGACAATAAGGAATGGGTAACCCATGTACTGGAGATGAAAGAAAAGTATCCGCTTAAATATCACCAAGGTATCCTGACCGGACCTTATATACTTGAAAAATTATATGAAATAACCGGCGGGGATGCCATTATAACCACAGAGGTAGGACAGCACCAGATGTGGTCTGCCCAGTACTTTAAATATAATAAACCCAGAACTTTTATAACCTCCGGCGGACTTGGAACCATGGGATACGGCTTGGGCGCCTGTATCGGAGCAAAAGTCGGCAATCCGGATAAAACAGTGGTAAATATAGCCGGTGACGGATGTTTCCGCATGAATATGAATGAAATAGCAACCGCAGCACGCTATCATATTCCTATAATCCAGATTGTGTTTAACAATCATGTTTTAGGAATGGTAAGACAATGGCAGTCCTTATTTTACGGGCAGCGCTATTCCCATACTACTCTGAATGACAGCGTAGATTTTGTCAAACTGGCTGAAGCTATGGGTGCGAAAGCCTACCGGATTACGAAACCCGAGGAAGTGGATGCAGTTTTAAAAGAAGCAATCGCTTTAAATGCTCCAGTAGTAATTGACTGCCAGATTCCAAGCGACGATAAAGTATGGCCCATGGTTGCTCCGGGTGCTGCTATAGAGGAAGTATTTACCGAAGAAGATCTGGAAGCCAGGAAGTAAAACAGTTCCCTGCTATAGGAAATTATTAATTTAACCGGGTTCAGAGAAGAACATAAAATTACGGACATTATATTAATCAAAATGAATCTTCGTTTTGTATTTTTGTCCGTTTTTTTATACATATAGGATATTGACTAAAATTTAACCAAGTTTTATAATGTAATTGGTTAAAGCGGTCAAGTGAATTGAATAAGAAGAATGGACATATTGGATTTACTTATGGAGAATGTCTTTTTGTATTATTTCACTTTACTGATGTAACATAAAAAAGTAAATATATATTTGGTTTAAGTTTTTATATCTAGTCAATAATAAAATGCAATTTAGAAATGATATGCAAACATGAATGCAATTCAAGAATGAAATATTATTCAAGCATAAAATACTATCAAAAAAAACATACAGCGGATAGAATAACATTCCAGAATAAAGGTCATGCATCCAAGTGATTATATTATTGGACAGGAAAAAACTAAAATTCAATTTATAGAAATTAATGTGATTTCATATATAAATGTCAGAGCGTTATAAATGAAGCATTAGTTTACTTATTAAAGGAGGATATAGAAGTGGGAAGAGTTTATAATTTTTCAGCAGGTCCGGCGGTTCTGCCTGAGGAAGTATTAAAAGAAGCAGCAGAAGAGATGTTAGATTACAAAGGTACCGGAATGTCTGTTATGGAGATGAGCCATCGATCCAAAGCCTATGAAGCGATCATTAATGATGCAGAACAGGACTTAAGGGATTTAATGAACATACCGGACAATTATAAGGTGTTGTTTTTACAGGGCGGTGCATCCCAGCAATTTGCCATGATTCCAATGAACCTGATGAAAAACAAAGTCGCAGACTTTATTATCACAGGTCAGTGGGCAAAGAAGGCTTACCAGGAAGCAAAAATCTATGGCCAGGCTAATGCCATAGCTTCCTCCGCTGATAAAACCTTTTCCTATATTCCGGATTGTTCTGATCTTCCTGTCAGTGAGGATGCAGATTACGTATATATCTGTGAAAACAATACGATATATGGAACAAAGTTCAAAGAACTTCCTGATACCAAGGGTAAAACCTTAGTTGCAGACGTGTCCTCCTGTTTTTTATCTGAACCGGTTGATGTAACAAAATATGGCCTAATATACGGAGGGGTACAAAAAAATGTCGGTCCTGCCGGTGTCGTTATCGTAATTATCCGAGAGGATCTAATTACGGAAGATACCCTGCCCGGAACCCCTACCATGTTAAAATATAAAATTCACGCAGATAACCAGTCCTTATATAATACCCCGCCGGCTTACGGAATCTATATCTGCGGCAAGGTATTTAAATGGCTTAAGAAATTAGGCGGTCTGGCTGCCATGAAAGAGTTGAATGAAAAGAAAGCGGCAGTACTTTATAATTACCTGGACCAGAGTAAATTATTTAAAGGAACCGTAGTAAAAGAAGACCGTTCTTTGATGAATGTACCTTTTGTAACGGGTAATGAAGAACTGGATGCTAAATTTGTCAAAGAGGCGAAAGCAGCCGGATTTGAAAATTTAAAAGGACATAGGAGCGTCGGCGGTATGAGGGCAAGTATCTATAATGCCATGCCAATTGAAGGTGTTGAAAAACTGGTAGAATTCATGAAGAAATTCGAAGAAGAAAACACGAAATAAAGCTGAATATAAAGCTGATATAAAAAGGAGTGTCATTATGGTAAAATATAATTGCCTGAATCCCATTGCACCCATCGGACTTGATTTATTTACGGAAGAGTATCAGAAGGTAGATGCAATAGAGGAAGCGGATTCCGTACTGGTAAGGAGTGCTTCCATGCTGGATATGGAACTGCCGGATAATTTAAAAGCAGTTGCCAGAGCCGGAGCCGGTGTAAATAATATACCCATTGAGAAATGTGCTGAAAAAGGAATTGTTGTATTTAACACCCCCGGAGCCAATGCCAATGGTGTTAAGGAACTGGTAATTGCAGGTTTAATGCTGGCTTCCCGTAATATAATAGGCGGTATTAACTGGGTACAGTCCGTTAAAGATGATGAAAATGTAGCTAAATTAGTAGAAAAAGGCAAAGCTAAATTTGCGGGTAAAGAAATAGAAGGTAAAAAGTTGGGTGTTATCGGGCTGGGTGCCATCGGTGTACTGGTAGCTAATGCCGCGAAAAGGCTGGGCATGGAAGTCTATGGCTGTGATCCTTATATTTCAGTAAAGCACGCCTGGAATTTATCCAGGGATATCGTTTATGTAAAGACCAAAGAGGAGATATACCGGACCTGCGATTATATTACCGTGCATGTGCCTCTATTAGAGGAAACCAGGAAAATGATTAATAAAGAAACCATTGCCATGATGAAAGACGGTGTTATTATCCTTAACTTTGCCAGGGATCTGCTGGTGAATGACGATGATATGGCAGAAGCCTTAACATCTGGTAAAGTTGCTTCTTATGTTACGGATTTCCCCAATGCCAAGACAGCAGGTATGGAAGGTGCCATTGCCATTCCTCATCTGGGGGCTTCTACGGAAGAATCGGAAGATAACTGCGCTGTTATGGCGGTTAAAGAAATTATGGAATATATGGAATACGGTACGATCAAAAATTCCGTCAACTATCCGGACTGTGATGCGGGATTCTGGGTATCCGGAAAACGTATTACCATTAACCATAAGAACATACCTAACATGTTAACCCAGTTTACCGGATTATTTTCTGTGGAGAACATTAACATATCCAACATGATTAATAAAAGCCGCGGGGATTATGCTTATACCGTACTTGATATTGAAGGCGACGTATCGGAAGCCGCTGCTCGTAAGTTGAATGAAATCGATGGAGTTTTAAAGGTAAGAATTCTTTAAATATAATTCGAGTATTAAAAGGTCGGCTGTAAAATTGATACGCCTCTTCAAGGTTAATTACATTATGATAAACAGTTATATGGCCGGATACTGTAATAAAAAAATGGTGCACACGATAACAAGTGTTCACCATTTTTTATTGACTCTATCAACAGACAGTATTAGTTTGACGTTTAAAAGAATGATATTGTATTATTTAAGAGTAAAGTATTTACAATCAATTATATTTAGTAATATACAAATAGAGGCTAATCGATCATCAGGTACCGGCTATACGCCTCCCGACTTTAAAAAACCTTCAAAACAGAATAATTGTTATATACAGGATTATCACTCAAATCCTTTATAAGAAACGGATTCTGACAGGATAAAAGATTTCGAGGTGGAAGAATGACGAATAATATTGACAGTAAATCTATAACTATCCCTCTAAAAACCATAGCGGCAGGAAGGCGCCATACGGTTGTGCTGAAATCGGACGGAACCTTGATGACTGCAGGCGATAATAAAAATGGTCAATGTTGGGTAAGCAGCTGGAGTAATATTGTGGAGGTCGGAGCCTGTAATGTTCATATGGCAGCAAACACGGGTAATTCTCATACAATCGGTCTTAAATCCGATGGTACTGTGTTGGCGGTAGGTTGGAATGAACATGGTCAATGCAATGTAAATAACTGGCGAGATATTGTTGCGGTCGCAGCAGGCTGTGCTCATACCCTTGGTCTTAAGTCTGACGGCAGGCTGGTGGTGGTGGGGGATAATGCATAAGGTCAATGCAATGTAAGTGACTGGCACAGTATCCGGCTGTCTGGCACATATAATTTTAGGCTCTGTCACAACATACTGTTGATAAATAGAACAATTGTTTGCTATATCTCATGATATAGGGTATAATATACCTATAAATCAAGAGAGGGAACATTCTATGCCAGATATTAAAGATATATTTACTCTTTATACGCAACTTTCACCGAGGGAACAGAAGAAACTATATTCTATGATTTCGTATCAACAATCCATAGATGATGATTATGAACAATTTATCAAAGACGAACGCTTTACATCTGGTTTCGTATGCCCCCATTGTGGATGTATAGACCATATTACAAGAAATGGTCATATAATAAAGACAGACAAAGACGGAAATAAGACAATCAATAAACAGCGTTACCTTTGCAAGAACTGTGGAAAATCTTTTGTTGTATCATCCAATTCAGTTGCGTCAGGCACACGCAAGAGTCTTGGTATTTGGGAAGCATTCGCAAAATGTATGATGAATGGATTTTCAGTTCGTAAGTCAGCACAAATATGTGGTATTCATCGTAATACAGCATTTGCATGGAGACATAAGCTCCTGGATGGCTTACAACAACTTGCAGAGCAAACAAAACTGGACGGTATTATTGAGGCAGACGAAACATTTTTCCGAGTATCGTTTAAAGGAAACCATAAAAAGAGTACCTTCAAAATGCCAAGAGAATCCCGTAAACGTGGTAGTTCTGCCCATAAAAGGGGATTATCTTTAGAACAGGTATGCGTTCCTTGTGCCATTGACAGAAAAGGTCATTCTTACGCTGAAATAGCCACGTTAGGCAGAGTGGCAACTAAGAACCTTCACGCTGTATATGACGGGAAAATATGTCAAGAGTCAACACTCTGCACAGATAAAATGAACTCTTATGTCAGATTTGCCAAAAGCAAGAATATCCAACTGATACAGCTAAAATCGGGTAAAGAGAAAAGAGGCATTTACAACATACAGAAAATCAACAACTACCATTCAAAGCTTAAGAAGTTTATGACTACCTTTAATGGCGTATCAACAAAATACCTCAATAACTACCTTGTTTGGCACACATGGTTTGATATGAAAGGTCATACTCAGCTTGAAAAAGCTGACCTCTTCTTGGCAAAAGTAGTTGCAGTTGCAATGTCTGTCAAGCACAGAAAATTATCGAGTCGTCCTGCAATACCGTTAATTGCTTAGGTTTCAGGAACTACTAAGAAATCAGCACTAACAGAATAATTATTTGTAATGGTAAAATTATCATATTTGTTGTAGTATGTATTTAAGATAACGATTCGTGTTTGTTTACTATTGTGAAATGTTGATTGTTTATATTTTGAACAGGAGAAAACGACTTATGATATTTGAACCTATGCAAAAGGAACATTTAACAGAACTTGCAAAAATGTATGTTGAAGCTTTTAATGCACCACCTTGGAATGATAAGTGGACAATTGATACCGTAACTAAACGTTTACTTCAGATGATGCATTGTGAAGGTTTTTCTGGTCTGGTTTGTTTAAAAGAAAACTTGATTTGTGGTATGATTTTGGGAAATTCAGAGCCTTTTTTTGATTGTACACATTTCAATATTAAAGAATTTTGTGTTCGATTAAATTTAAGAGGTTCAGGTATTGGAACTGAATTATTAAATGAATTTGAAAAGCTTTTATTAGAGCAAGGTTTTGATGAAACTTATCTATTCACTTCTCGTATGGATGAAACAGAGAAATATTATCAGAAACGTGGGTACAGTAGTTGGAATAACATGGTCATGATGGGCAAATCACTCCACGAATAGTTTAAACATTAAGTGAAGGAGTTGTGTGATACGCAATTTTTCTATAATGCGAACTAAATGAAAGAGTCAATCGAGCAGAGCAAAATTTACGCTCTGCTCAAAATTATACTGAATATCAACAATATGTTGTGACAGAGCCTAATTTTATTTTGAAATAAATCTAAACCAGTTTGAGTAAAAGTATAATGACTTTGCTGGTGATTAAATGAATGTTTCAAATGAGACAAACAACGAGGTGAAAGAATATGGAGAAATATGAAAAGGATGAATTAGCAGATGCATTACAAGTTGTAATGTCTACTATTAGTAAATGTGAGAAGATGCAGCCCAAATTTGCGGAGGGGACTTCTCAGGCAACCCTTCTTAAGAACAGAATTAAGGCGATGTATATCTCAAGAGCGCTAATTACGGAGGATTGTGAGATTAAACGATATTCAAAGGAAGAATTGATGAATGCGCTTAAACCAGTGGAATCTGTGATAAGCAAATGTGAAACCGGTCAAAGAAAATATGAGGTGGATGCACCGTTATATAGGCGTTTTCAGAAGATTATTGAAGCAATGAATATTTCAAAAAGCTTAATAATTAATGAAATTAATAAAAGAGGTTAATTTGTGGTTTTTTTACGGATTTTTATGAGTTTAGTATGTGAAAACGAATGAAGGTACCCATTTTATAGATTTTTTATAATTCGTAAATAGTTTCTTTATTGACAAAGGAAGTATAACTATAATATCATGGTACTATAAAAACTAGAATAGTACCAATGAATAAAGGGGTTTAAGTAACTATATGGAAAAGAAAATATATTTAAAAGTATTAAAACTTTTTGAGATTAAAGGAACACATTTTACAACAGAGGATCTGGCGAAAGAGCTTGGAACCAGTAAAAGAAGCATTTATACGTACTTTAAAAGTAAAGAGGATATGATTGAAAAGACGATAAATTTTGTTTTTTCTGATATGTCACAAATGGATTATGACCTCATGGAAAACAAGGAGTTATCACTAATTGATAAAATTAAAAGTAGTATTATAACAATACCGGATGCCTATAACATAGGAGCGATTATACAACACGCAGATGATCTTGAACGATATTATCCTGAGTTGTGGAAAAAGGCAAATGAATATCTGGACACTATCTGGGATACTTTAATTAGCCTGGTTAACCGGGGAATAAAGGAGGGAGAGCTGGAAGAAATTGATACGAATATATTAAAATTAATTTTAAGGGAATCATTAAAAAAACTATTGGATTACCGCTATATGGTAAGTAATAATTGCAGCTTTGAGTCGGGTATAAAGGCTATAAATCAAATAATCTTATACGGAATCATCAAGAGAGATTAATTCCAGCTTAACAGTACTCATACAATTATGTATGAAATAATGAGCCTATAAAGGAATAAGCAATGTTTACTGGCTTTTATTAGAGGAATTAAAGATAATTTATATTGTAACAATGCTAAATGGAGGGAATAAAGATGGTCGATCAAAATAATATAATTATTACAAATATAATTAAAGAAGAACATAAGGATACCGTAGCAAGATTGTATTTTGAAGCATTTAAATTAAAATTCAATCATTTATGGCTCTTTACCAAGAAGGAAGATAAAGCAGTAATCGTACTAAAAAAGAGTATAACTTTTAAAGAAGGATTGTACGCTGTCAGCAATAACGAAGTACTCGGGTTTGTCGGTCTCGAAAAAGGTAATGGATATTATGCGCCATTATCCTTAGCAGGATTTAATGAAGCCTTTGGTATCTTCGGCGCAGCCTGGAGATTTGCCGCCTATGGAATATACCGGTTGTTCCATGGCCAGTCTAAAAAAGATGAGGTGCACATAGATCCGATTGTAGTTTCCAGTGAAGCAAGAGGAATGGGAATTGGAACCAAGCTGTTGGAAGCTGTATTTGATTTGGCAAAAAGATTAAAAAAGAAAAAGGTTATTTTAGAAGTAGTGGATACCAATCCAATGGCAAAAAAGCTTTATGAAAAAGTAGGATTTCGAGAAGTAAAAGCGGAAGAATTAGCTTTTCTAACCAAAAAGGCAGGATTTAAAAGGGTGATTCATATGGAAAAGGTAATATCATTGAAAAAACATCATTCTTCCTGAGGATGAAATAGCGTATTTGCCGGACTTCGAATTCTTTAAATCAAGTCCGTAGTATTTTGCTTTCTGCGGGTTAATAACAGTCCGCTTGTCAAAGCAGTAAACGGGGCCACCGTTACCAGCCCGAAGCTTCCGACAATGGTCTCAATGATTTCAGCAGAAACATACTTATAATTTAAGATATTATAGACCGGTGTTCCTTGTGCCATAAATACCATCAGCAGGGCAATATAACCGCCGGAATACGCTAATAACAGGGTTGTTGTCATAGTGCCCATGGCAGCTCTGCCTACGTTCATGCCGGACTTGCCAGCTTCCAGCCAGCCGATATCCGGTTTTTTATCCACTACTTCATTTACGGAAGAGGTAATGTCAACAGCCAGATCCATAACTGCTCCCGAGGAACCGATGAAAATACTTGCCATAAAGATTCGGGTAAGGTTTAGATTCTGATAACCGCTGTAAAGAAGACTTTCTGAATTAGGCATAATAGCTCCGTGTATCTTAAAGGCAGAGGTAAAAATCATGCCCAGAATGCAGGTTATAAGCATGCCTAAGGCAGAACCGCAGACGGCAGACAGGGTTTTGCGGTTAAAGCCGTATACTAAGGATATCGTAATTACAATTAACAAGACCGTTATAAACAAGCCGAAGTAAATCGGGTTATACCCATTTAGATAGGCCGGTACCAATACCTTCCATATTAATAAGACTGTCGTAATAAATGCAAGCACAGCCCGTATTCCAGTTTTGCCTGCAGTCAGTACTAAGAAGAGAATAAAAGCCAAAGCCAGGATTAATTCTTTGTTAATCCGGTAGTGATCAATTAAATTTATTGATATTATGCGGGTGTCTTCATAACTGATAACAACCAGGGCTTTATCTCCGGGTGTAAATATCTTATCCGATTCCAGGGAACCGTTTAAAAGATTAAAGGCTTGCGCCTGCTGTCCTTTGAATTTACCGCCCAATAATTCCACCTGGCAGGTCTGTTCACCGGATCGGATCAAACCGGTGTCTATAATATTATCATTGTTAACAGAAAGGATAAGAGCGGAACAACGGTCGGTACCCTGATAGATTACGGCATCTTCATAACCGGTCGGTATCAGGATTAAGAAAAGAATAAGCAGCAGACAAACGATAACAGGCAGATAGTATTTTATATCAAAGGTTTTGCTGAATTTATGTAAAGGCTTAAAAAGCTGTTTTTCCGGCATTATAAATCCTTCTTTCTAATTGATTTTTCTGCTTCCAAGGCGGTTAAAGCAAAGACCTTAGAAGCAGATTAAGTGGGTAATATGGGTGGGTAATACTGGTTTTGGGAAGTTCAAAGCGTAAATTAATCAAATCAATCTCAGTAATGCTTTTTTATAAGTTATTTTACCTTCAACAAATTGGCAAGATTATCATAGATCTCCGTATTGTCATAATACCCTTTAAACAGGTCGGCACCCTGGCCTTTTGCGAATACACCTACAGGCAGGCCGGTATGAGCATAGGAGGTAAAGCTGATGCCGGATTTATTATTTAACAAATGGGTGATGGTTACGGTCAGCGGTTCGTAAGTTCCGTACAGTATATATTCTTCCTGGGTTCTTTCCGTACTGTTTGGACTCATCGTTTTGTCATAGGCTTTTTTCAGGAGATTGTATTCATAAGCAGTCAGGACTAATTTCGGATTTGCAGCGGACCCGCTGTCTGCGGAGGTCAATAAACCAAAATTGTTTTTCACATCTTTTAAAACATCAGCAAAAGGTGTTTTGTTTTCTTTATATTTCTTAACATAATCCGTATCAAATTTTGCATAGGACAATTTTTGGTTAGTCAGGTTAGCTAAATAAGTATTATAATCAGTTCCGGCATAACCAATGGTTAAACCGCCGGTTTCATGGTCGCCGGTCACCACAATCAGCGTTTCCTTGGGATGTTTGTTATAAAAGCGGATTGCTTCGTCTACCGCCTCGTCTAAAGCAATGGTATCGGCAATCGTTGAGCTGGCATCATTGGCATGACAGGCCCAGTCAATCTTACCGCCTTCAATCATCATAAAGAAACCTTTATTATTATCTAGTACTTCAATTCCTTTTTTTACATAGTCCTTTAATTCCCATTCATTTGCTTTTACATCGTTGGCATAGGACAAGGAGTCACTGTCGGCCAGGGTTTCGCCGATGATGATGGCTTTTCCGTCGGCTGCCTTTAGCTTATTCGCTTCTTTCTGGGTTCGGATTACTTTATAACCGTTCTTTTTAGCCAGTTCATAAAGATTTTCCTGTGGTTTTGTTTTATCATCACCAGTTATGTTCTTAAGAGCACCGCCGGCAAAATAATCAAAGTTGCTTTTTACCATTTCCACACCGATTCCGTAATAGTTATTTCTGGAGGCCTGGTGGGCATAGAAAGCCGCAGGAGTGGCATGATTTAAATTTACAGTGGAAATGATGCCGATTTTATAACCCAGCTGCTTCTTTAATTTTTCGGATATGGTTTCGTAAGAGATGGTCTGTGTTTCATCCATATTTATAATACCGCTGTAGGTTTTGTAGCCGGTAGATAGGGAAGTGGCAGTAGATGCGGAATCCGGACAAAATGAAGTGGAATCAAAAGTTACGGCAGAACCTGCAACGGGGAATTTCATAAATTCCAGATATTTATTCCCGTTTAAGATCTTAGAGCTCTTACTTTGTCCCACAGCACCAAGATAATCACTTGCAGCTTGAACCTGAGGATAACTCATACCATCACCGATAAATAGAAATACATATTTTGGTGCGCTGGTAACGACGGCTTCTGCCGCTTTTGTGTTTTCTGCCGCAATGCTGACAGTTTCCGTATGTAGGTTCATAAATACTGCTGCTAATGCGATTACACCGACCACACTGCCTGCTATGATTCGTTTGAATAGTTTATTCATGACAACTCCCTCTGCCTGTTAAGGCACTATAATTATACTGGTTAATAAGAACTTCTGTCCTTCATATAAGGATCAGTACTATATAAGCGGTTATCGGTTACTGTAATTAATGCTTATATATTGAATTGTTATAGCGGTTCACACATACCTCCATTCCCTTATGCTCATACCTTATATACAACATAATCTTCTATATTAGTAAATAAATGGTATAATTCATAAATAGCATACTGATAAGAAGATATCAATAGGTCTCAGACACAATTAACATAAGCTTTACCTGGAGGATATTTTCTTTACAGATTTTAATTAATGTTTACAAAGGCTATCGGTAAAATGAATTTGAAGCAGGACAGTTCTTCCGGGTTCAGGTAGGATATACTTGCTTTTTGGCAGTTATGAACTATAATGAAAGTATAGGAAGTTAGTGTACGGTCGCATTCATAATCTACCAAACAGCACTGATTGTTTAATTATGAGTGATTCCGTATACTAGATAGTAATATTAGCAGAATATAAATTGATTTAAGACAAAATATGAAAAATGATACAGCTTAGGAGGACTTGCTTCATGGCAGATGTAAAACCCTTTCAGTGTGTTAGACCGGCTCAGGAATATGCCGGCAGGATTGCCGCCCTGCCTTATGATGTTTATAACAGGACTGAGGCAAAAGAAGAAATTGTGAGAGAACCTATGTCATTTCTTTGTATTGACCGGGCGGACACGCAGTTTGAGGACAGCGTGGATATCTATGATGACCGGGTATATGAAAAGGCGAAAGAACTTCTGGAGGACATGATTACAAAGGGGCAGTTAATACAGGAGCCAAAAGAGTGTTATTATGTTTACGAACTAATCATGGGCGGCAGATCCCAGACCGGACTGGTTGCTTGTGCTTCCATCGACGATTACCTTAGCAATGTGATAAAGAAACATGAAAATACCAGAGATGAGAAAGAAATTGACCGGATACGCCATGTGGATGTCTGCAATGCACAGACCGGGCCAATTTTCTTAGCATACCGTTCTCATGAGGGAATTAATAATATTATAGGGGAAGTTAAGAAAGAAAAGGCTTTATACGGATTTACGGCACCGGATGGAATCATCCATAACGTATGGGTGATAAAGGATGCAAAAAGAACAGAGAGAATAAGAAGGTCTTTTGAGAATATTGAAAGTATCTATATAGCCGACGGTCATCACCGGGCTGCTTCCGCGGTTAAAGTGGGGCTGATGAGAAGAACGGAACATACCGGTTATACCGGTGAAGAAGACTTTAACTATTTTTTATCGGTATTATTTCCGGAAGACCAGCTGATGATTATGCCTTATAACCGCGTGGTGAAAGATTTAAATGGTTATAGCTTAAATGAGTTTATTCAGGCTGCCGAGGAGTATTTTACAGTTGAAAAGTTAGGCAGCAAAGCTTACGCACCCGAGAAAAAGGGGAATTTCGGCATGTATACAGGAGGAGAATGGTACAGGCTAAAAGTGAAGGAGGTGATACGTAACACCGAGGAACCGGTAAAAGCCCTGGATGTTTCCGTACTTCAGGATTATTTATTAGATAAAATACTAGGTATTAAAGATCCCTGCACCGATAAACGCATTGACTTTATCGGCGGCATCCGGGGACTGAAAGAACTGGAAAAACGAGTGAACGAAGATATGGCGGCGGCCTTTTCTATGTACCCCACCAGCATAACGGAATTATTCGCCGTATCGGATGCAGGAAAGCTGATGCCTCCGAAATCCACCTGGTTCGAACCAAAGCTAAGGAGCGGCTTGTTTATACATAAGCTTTCTAAAATACAAGCTGAATGAGTAACATGTAAAGGAGGGTTCCGGCGCCTATACTTAAGAAGGTATTTTTCTTCCAAAGATGTATAAGGACAATGGCAGCAACGGAGATTGCTTCCGGCAGACCGTAATCCGCTTTTGTGAATGAAACATCCTTCAGACAGTAAATGACAAGCATTCCTATAATGGTATAGGGAAGTACTTTGCCCAGGTACAGGATATAAGCCGGAGTCTTTCGGTTTTCCGGAAACAGGATAAAAGGAAGTACTCTGATCAGTATTGTAGTAAGGCTGATGATTCCAAAAAATATGAGAGATTGTGCAGTAGTAAAAGGCATTATTCAGACCTCGCTTCTATTTTAGTTTTGAATACGGTAACGATAACCAGAATAACCAGCATGGAGGGAATAATAAAATTAGACGCTCCGAACAAGATTCTGCAGAGTATGGAGGCAGTAAGACCTGTCAGTACCGGTATGTGGTTTTGGGTTGACTTCCACTGGTTTATAAAAATCACTATAAAAAGCGCAGTCAGAGCGAAATCGATTCCTTTTGTATTGAAACGGATAAAATTCCCGATTATACTGCCTAATACGGAACCTGCAATCCAGTATATCTGATCCAGTAAAGTGATAAAAAACATAAACCAGCCTTTATCAATGCCGGCCGGCACAGTTGTGGAACATAACAGGGAAAAGGTTTCATCGGTGAGTCCAAAAATTAAATAAGGTTTTTTCTTTCCGGTATTGCGAAATACCGAAAGCATAGAAATACCGTAGAACAAGTGCCTGGCATTCACCATCAAAGTCATTATAAAGGCATAAAAGGGGTGGAAGCCGGCAGCCAGCATACTTACGGAAACAAACTGCATGGATCCGGCATAGATGAAAATACTGGTCAGTGCCGACCAGACAAAGGAATATCCTTTACTGTTTAAGATAATCCCATAGGCCATACCCAGTACAAGATAACCGGTAAGCACTGGAAGAGTATGGGGAAATGCGGCTCGGAGGGCTTTTGTTTTCATTATAATACCTGTTACATACCGCTTATGTCAGCGGCATTGCCATAAATTTAATCAGATTAAAAGAATCTTTGCATATGGCTTCCTTTCGTTTGTTTTTTCAGTCAATCTTTTGTTAAAACTTAATACCTTAAATCTTAATATTAAATGATAATATAAATTGTAAAATAAGGCAATATTAATCAAGATAAAATAATTTCAAAAATTTTAAAAAAATAGAAATAAAATGGAACTAAACCATATTTTGCATCGTCTAATGTTTGAAAGTCAAAGAAAATAAGGAGGAATATTTATGATAAGAAAAAAATTAGTACCATTAGTATTAGCCGGATGCCTGATTACAACAGGCATGCCAGGGATTGTATTCGGGGCTGAAAGCAGTGCAGCAAGCAGTGCCTCTGGCAGTACATCAAGCAGTATAGCATCCATTGATATCCCGGCTACAGGAGAGATTGTGGTTACAGACACTTCTTCACAGGAGCCAAAAGCAGAGGATTTGGAACGGATTATTCAGACTGTGAAGGGCAAAATAACAATTCCGGCGGAATTATCCAAGTTTGATTATAATTTTAATGCAGAAAGTTATTATGGAGGAGCTTCCTGGAATTTGAACTGGTATACGGAGGACAGTTCCAGAAGAATTACCGTACAAAGCGACTCAAAAGGCAACATACTTGGTTTTTATTCCTATGATGAGAAGTCCGGCAATTATACACCAAAATATATGAAAGCTGATTTAAAAGCAGCAGCCGATAAGTTTATTAAGAAAGTGGCAGCTGATATCTCCGGCAAAATCAAATTCGTTAGAGCGGATTCCAGCGGTTACGGAAGAGGCCAGTATAATTATGTATACCAGCGCGTGGAAAACGGGATTCCGATGCCGGACAATACGGTAACGGTAGGAGTTAATTATCAAACCGGTGTTGTTACTTCCTATGATGCTCAATGGCTTTATGATACCGCTTTTCCATCAGCCGAAGTTAAACTTACTAAAGAAGAAGCTGCCGCTAAATTAGGGAAAGCAATAAATCTGAAGCTGACTTATCAGAATGCCTACTCTACCGATAAAGACGGAAAATCAAAGATTAAGGCATATCTGGTATATGCTCCGGAAAATTCCTATGCCGCGGTAGATGCTAAAACCGGTGAAGTATACACCACCCAGAATGAATGGATTGAAAATCAGTCCAGTGATACGGAAGCAACAGCTAAAATGAAAGATGCCGGAAGTAATGGTTTTGGCGGATTGACCCAGGAAGAAATAACAAAGATTGATGAGATAAAGGGTCTTATCAGCAGAGAAGCTGCCATTAAGGCCATTACAGGGAATAAGAGTCTTCTGCTGGATGAGAATCTGAAATCTATTTCAGCATCCCTTTATAAACAAGATGATTACGAAGGCGGAGATTCTTCCTATATCTGGCGGATTAACCTGTCGGATCCCAGAGAAGCCGGAAAAGGGAACGATGACCTTTACCGCGCATATGCCAGTGCAACCGTAGATGCCAAAACCGGTAAAATCCTAGCCTTTAACGCCAGTGTGAAAGATTACTATAATATGGCCAAGAAGGAATGGGAAAACGTAAAAGTTAAGTACAGTAAAGAACAGGGACAGAAGTTATTAGAGGATTTCCTGAAAGAGCAGGTACCGGATAAGTTTAAGAATTCCGTATTGTCCGATAACCGGGATTCCTATGTAATTGCATATATTGACGGCAAGGAAGTATACGGCGGTTATTCTTATAACTATAACCGGGTAAACGAAGGAATAGAATATTCATATAACGGAATTAACGGTTCCGTAGACGGTGTAACCGGTAAAATATATAATTTCAATTTGAACTGGAATAAAGATATTACGTTTGAATCTCCCAAGAATGCGATGTCCGCAGAGAATGCTTTAAAGATTTATCTGGCAAATGAAGGCTTTCATCTGGTATATGAAATGAATAACATTCATTCATACCCGGCCGTAAGCAAGGATGCAATTATGAAGGATGCCTCCTATCGTGTAAACAGTGAAGTACGTTTAGTATACAGAACCGATATCAATCCATCCAATATCTCTCCTTTTACCGGAAAGCAGCTGGATTATAACGGCGAAGAGTATGTGGCACCGGAAGCTATGTATCAGTATAAAGACCTTTCCAATACGGCTTCAGAAAAGAATATCAGATTGCTGGCTGAAATCGGAATCGGATTTAAAGGCGGTGAATTTAAACCGGATAAAGCTATAACCACCAAGGAACTGACCGAATTCCTAAACCAGACAGGTATTTATTATAACTCAAATAAATATAAAATTAAGAATGATGATTCTACTATTACCCGTGCTGCTGTATCAAAATTTGCCGTACAGATTTTAGGGTATGAAAGCATTGCTAAATTAAAAAATATCTATGCTGCCAATTTTAAAGATCAGAACCAGATATCTGCAGAAGACCTCGGATACGTGGCACTGGCTCAGGGACTGGAATTAGTTACAGCCAACAGCAGTAATGAATTCAGACCAACGGACAACTTGACCCGTGCGGAAGCCGCCGATCTTCTTGTTGCAATGTTAAATATAGAGAAATAAATAATAACATTGATTCAATATAACCGATAAATTAATGAAAATAATCTAACCGATATATTTAAGGGAATCCGTAAGGGTTCCCTTAATTGCGTGAATAATTGCGTGAATAATTGCATGCATAATTGCGTGAATAATTGCGTGAATAATTGCGTGAATAATTGCATGAATAATTGCATGCATAATTGCATGCATATATGAAAACATAAGCAGATTTTCAAGCGGGAAGATTCATGCTTTGGAAGGTATAAATAATTTAGATAATTTTCACTTTTGTCTGTAACAAATATGTGGTAAAATATAAAGAAGCTTAAACAAATATTTAGGAGGCAGCGATGAAAGAAGTAATATTTCTGGAACCAGTTTTTAAAGAAATGATATGGGGTGGGAACCGGCTTAAGACCGATTTCGGCTATGCTATACCCAGTGACAATACAGGGGAATGTTGGGCAGTAAGTGCTCATCCTAACGGTGACTGTACAATCAAAAACGGAAGTCATAAAGGTGAAAAGTTAAGTGCTTTATGGAAAAACCACAGGGAATTATTTGGTGGTGCCCAGGGCGAAACCTTTCCGCTGCTGATAAAGATAATTGATGCAAAGGCAGATTTAAGCATTCAGGTACATCCGGATGATGCATATGCATCCAAGAATGAAAATGGTTCCCTTGGAAAAACTGAATGCTGGTATATACTGGATTGCGAGGAAGACGGTAAAATTGTAGTAGGTCATAACGCGAAGGACAAGGAAGAATTAAAGGATATGATAGCGGAGCACAGATGGAATGAATTAATCCGTGTACTTCCGATTAAAAAAGGTGATTTCTTTCAAATTGATCCCGGAACGGTTCATGCCATAAAAGCAGGAACTGTAATATTAGAAACCCAGCAGAACAGCGATATTACGTACCGTTTATATGACTATGACAGATTATCGGAGGGAAAGCCAAGAGAACTTCACATCGATAAAAGCATAGACGTAATAAAATGTCCTCATGTGGATAAGAATACCGACAGGAAGGAAATAAAACTGGACCAGGCCGTTGCAGAAGAATTAGTTACCTGTCAGTATTACAGTGTTAAAAAAGTATCGGTTAACGGCAGTCAGATGTTCGGACAAAGCGAACCTTTTACCATTTTAAGCGTAATAAGCGGAGAAGGCGCCATCGATGGTATAAAGATTATAAAGGGAGATCACTTTATATTGCCATCCGGATATGGAGATTACTGCATAGAGGGTAATGTAGAGTTAGTTACCTCTCATATTTAGGATAAAGGAGATTACAGATGGGTAATTTTTTTAATATGGATAATGGCTTCTTTACCGCCTTAAGTAAGTTTGTAGATAT